>JAYSTT010000519.1:0-14740 GCA_043719495.1 Ferruginibacter sp.
CAATGTAAATAGCAATGGTATTGGGCTGTATCAAATATGAAAAATTGAATTGTCTATGAGAAATGGTATTGAACAATGGTATTGCCAGTTGTACAAGTATAAGTGCAGTTACAAATGCAATTACGGTAACTACAAAAGATTCACTCAAAAACTGGATAATTACCTGCCTTTTTGAACTGCCCGACACTTTACGGATACCAATCTCTTTACTGCGTTGCATGCTTCTTGCCAGGGCAATATTTATAAAATTGATGCAGGCAATAATGAGGATCAATAGCGCAAGGCCTGAAAGAATGTAGGAATAAGTTGAATCGCTCCAGTTACTTAAGCCATTTGAGGCAAAAAAGTTTTTATCTAAATGGATGCTAAGAAAAGGCTGCAAAGCATACTGCAATTTAATTTTGCCATTCCTCGTTTGAAAGGCTTCCCATTTTTCTGCATTATGATTAAGATATACCTGCCATAGTTTTTTTTCTGCTGCCTTTACATCTGCGTCTTTACGCAACAGAAAAAAAGTATTTAGATAAAGATTATTCCAGTTGCTCATTTGTTGATTCAATTCTGCAGCATCTGTTGGGTTTTGCCGCTCAAACGGAATCAGCATATCAAACTGAATGGAAGAGTTTAAAGGAGCTGTTTTAACTACACCACTTACTACAAAAGGTTCAAGGGCATCATCCACTTCTATTTCAACTGTCTTGCCCATGGGATTTTCATGTCCAAAATATTTTGTGGCAGCCTCTTCACTTAATACTACTGAATTTCTTCCTTTCAGCATTTCGGTTATATTACCTTTTAATACATCAATGGAGAAGATGTTGAAAATAGAATTGTCGGCAAACAGTACCTGCGATTCAATTCCTTCATTTCCTTTTTTTGTTGTCATGCCCCATCCTTTGATGCGGCAAAAACTCTCAATCTCAGGAATTTCTGCTGCAAATACCGGCCCATGAGGCAAACCGGTGTTACCACTTTTTCTTTCCTTACCCGATGTATCGGTGGTCGTTTGTACCAGCCTGTAAATATTTTTTCCGTTTTTATGAAATTTATCAAAACTCCACTCATCTTTTACAAAAAGCATTATCAGAATTACACAAGCCAGGCCAATGGCAAGTCCTGCAATATTTACAAATGATAATAATTTATTGCGGCCCAGGTTACGGATGGCAATTTTAAAATAATTTTTTATCATGGTTTTATTTTTATTCTGTTCTTAAACTTTTTACGGGGTTTGCAACAGCAGCTTTTATTGCATGATAGCTTACAGTAATTATACAAATTAACAGTAAAGCTAAAAGCGAAATAACAAATATGCTTATGCCAATATTTATCCGGTATGGATAATTTTGCAATAAGCTATTGCCAGTATAGTAAGCTATCGGTGCAAAAATTATAAAGCCAAGTAACACTAATTTTAAAAAATGCAGCGAAAGTTTTTGTACAATAGAACCTATGCTTGCACCCAACACTTTTCTTACACCAATTTCTTTGCGGCGTTTTTCTGTAGTGAGGATGGAAAGCCCAAACAAACCCATGCAGGATATAAAAATAATGATGAGGGCCGACCACAAAATGATTTGCTTCATTTGAAATTCCTTCTCGTATTGTTTGTCATTTATGTCGGAAAGAAAATCATACGAGTATGGTTTTGCAGGAAACACTTCTTTGAATTTTGCTTTAATAAAATCTAATGTACCCGGAATATTATTGCCACTTAATTTGATATAAAAAGTACCATAGCCACCATAATTATTATTGCAGGTAAACAACTGAGGTCTTACTTTTGAGTATAAGGAAGAAAAATGATAATCATTAATTACACCAATTACTTTGTAGGGGTCACGGTTCATTACTTTAACGTTTTGACCAATAGCATTTTTCCAGCCTGCTTCTTTTACAAATGCTTCGTTTACTATAACAGAAAGTGTGCTGTCTGCAGGGTACGCTGTAGAAAAACCTCTGCCTTCTTTTAGCTTTAAGCCTAAAGTGCTTATAAAATTTTCATCCACTACATTCATATCTGGCCCCATTTGCTCACCACTATCAATATTTACAATGGTAATCCATGTTTCAAAATTTCTTGGCGCAACTGCCACTACATCTTTATTCTTTTTTATTTCATTCATAAAAACTGTTCCTTTATCAGTTGCAGTGCCTCCTGTATTTATTAGTACCATATTTTTATCATCGTACCCTAAATATTTGCTGGTAAAAAGATTTACCTGTTTATACTGAATAATGGCAAGGATGATAAAAAAAGTTGCCAGGCCAAATTGAAAAACGATCAGTGATTTTAATAAAAGATTCTTACCTGTAAGGCGAAATTTGCCATATAAAATTTGTACCGGTTTATAGGCCGACATAACCAATGCCGGATAAAACCCAGCCAGTACAGAGGTTAAAAGAAATATACCGATGAATATTGCCATTAGTTTTGCATCAAATAAATAAGAGAATGTGAGCGACTTTGAGGTGAGGTTATTAAATACCGGTAATACCAGGTTTGTTAAAAAAATTGCCAGTAAAAAAGCACCTGCATTCAATAAAAAAGATTCGGTCATAAATTGCAAAATGAGTTGCTTTCGCTGCCCGCCCATTACTTTTCTTACCCCAATTTCTTTTGCCCGCTGCAAAGAATGTGAAATAGAAATATTTACAAAATTGATGCAGGCTATCAGTAAAATAAATAAAGCAAGCCCCGATAAAACATAAGACAGCAGTGCGTTGCTGCTTTCTTTCAATCCATTTCGGGCCTGGTAATCCCGGCTTAAATGCATCTCTAAAAATGGTTGTAAACTAAATGCTAACTGGCTATCGTAGCCCCATTCCTTTTTGGCATCTGCCAACTCGGTTGCAGCATCTTTTTTAAAAATTACAGCAAATTGTTTTTCTATATTGGCAATATTGGCTCCGGCTACAAGGGTAAAAAAAGTGTTTAAGTGAAAATTTATCCATGCATTATCGCCATTATTTTTATAATCAAAAGGCATGATTACATTAATTTGAATACTGGAATTTTGCGGCGAATTTTTTGTTACCCCTGTTATTGTATAATCTTTAAACACACTGTCTTTCTCTATTGCTAAAGTTTGGCCTACTGCTTTTTGGTTACCAAAAAATTTTTTTGCGACACTTTCCGCTATAACAATACTATATGGATCACTCAGCGATTTATTTGCATTGCCTTCAATAAAATCTGCCGAAAACATTTCAAAAAAATTACTGTCGGCATAGTTGGCATCCTGTACAAAAATTTCGTTTTTATATTTTATATTAAATTTTGCAGGAGCAAAACGCACCATGCTTTGTAATTCGGGAATTTGTTTTTGAAATGCAGGCCCATGTACCATGCCAGTAATACCATACTTATCTTTTTGCCCTTTTGAAGAAGTTTCATTTACCACCAGCCGGTAAATTTCATTTTTATGTTTTTGAAACTGATCGAAACTAAATTCATCTTTTACAAACAATGTAATAAGCATGCATATAGTTAAGCCAATACTTAATCCTGTTATATTAATAAAAGAATAGAGTTTGTTTTTAGCAATTGTTCTCCAGGCAATTTTAAAATAATTTTTTATCATGGCTATGTTTTATTCTGTTCTTAAACTTTTAACGGGGTTTGCAATAGCTGCTTTTATAGCCTGGTAACTTATTGTTATCAATGCAATCAATAAAGCTGCTGCGCCTGCAATTAAAAACACCCATATACTGATATTAATCCTGTATTCGTAATCCCTGAGCCATTTACTCATGGCCCACCATGCAACCGGGAATGCAATAAGTGAAGCAATAGTAACCAGTATTAAAAAATCTTTTGAAAGCATGCCCACTACATTAGCTACCGATGCACCCAATACTTTTCGTATCCCAATTTCTTTGTTACGCTGCTCAGCCATATGAGTAACCAAACCAAATAAACCAAGGCATGCAATTAGTATGGCCAGTATAGCAAACACAACTGCAACTGTACCTGCCCGTTGTTCGCTGCGATACATTTCATCAAATGAATCGCTCATAAAACGATAGCTGAATGGCATACCCGGTGCCAGTGCTTTCCATTTTTTTTCTATCTGCGCAATAAGGGCTTTTGCATTTGTTGTGGTTACTTTAAAGGAAGCAAGCCCGGTGCTGTTGGCAAGCCTCATACATAGCGGGCTTAATTTCTGCCGCATGGATTCAAAATGAAAATCTTTTACCACACCAATGATTTGCTTTGGATAAAGAGCATTATCGCCATCTACATCAGATGGGGCATAGATCATTTTTCCAATGGGATTGGCATAGCCTAATATTTTAGCAGTGGTTTCTGTAATAACCAGGGCTGTTGAATCGGAACCGTAATCTTTAGCAAAATTTCTGCCCTGCACTATTTCCATCCCCATAGTTTTTATGTAATCATAGTCAACCCGCCAAACCTGCATATTAAACCCGCTTTTTGTATCCATCACAGCTTCTTTAGAAAAGGTATTATCACTGCGAGAAGAATTGCTGACTGGCAGATAAGAACAGATTGTTCCACTACTTACTCCCTGTAAGGCCAACACTTCGTTTTTAAAAACCTGTACATTATTATTGAGTGCATAAGCCCTGTCTACAATAAGTACCTGATCTTTATTAAACCCTATTTTTTTTGTCTGGATATATTGAAGCTGGCTGTAAACAATAATTGTAGCTATAATAAGCATGATGGAAGTGGCAAACTGAAAAACTACCAATACGTTACGGAGGTTACTTTTTTTAAACCCGGTATTGGCATTACTTTTTAATACAACAATGGGTTTAAATTTAGAAAGAAATAAAGCCGGGTAAGTTCCTGCCAGTAAACCCACCACAATCGGAAGCAGTATAAGTATAGGAAGAAGCTGTGTACTCAGCAAATCTTTTATAGAAAGTGATTTAGCTGCCACATCATTAAAAAGTGGTAATACAAAAAAAGCAACAGCAACAGCAATAATTAATGAGATGAAGGCCGTAATGGTTGATTCAACAAGAAATTGTGCAATCAGTGTTTTTCTTTCTGTACCCAGTACTTTGCGTATGCCTATTTCTTTTGCCCGCCGGGCACTACGTGCTGTACTGAGATTCATAAAATTAATACAAGCCAAAATAAGAATGAACAGTGCCACAGCAGAAAATATATACACATACTGAATATTTCCTGATGGCGTGATCTCATAGGAATAATCGCTGTGCAAATGAATATCTGTTAATGGCATGAGTGAATATTGAAGCTTATTGCCCGACTTTTTTAAGTCATCTATACTGCTTATTTTCATTAATTGCTGAACATAAGGAATTACATACTTATCAATATACTGTGCAAAGTTTTTCTCAAACGCTTTGTAATCTGTTCCCAATTTTAACTTCAGGTAAGTATGAAAATTATGGCTGGTCAGCTGTCCCCACTGGTAGTCCACATTTTTCATAGAGAAAAGAAAATCAAAATTAAAATGTGAGTTATGAGGAATATCTTTTATTACAGCAGCTATCTTGTAGGGTACGGTAGTTGCATCGTTTTTTACTTCAATTATTTTGCCCAGAACATTCAGGGAACCAAAATATTTTTTTGCTATCGATTCGGTTACAACAACCGTATTGGGTTCATTCAATGCGGTTTTAGTGTTGCCTTCAATTACTGGTAATGCAAACACATCAAAAAATGTGGAATCAACATTTGCTACACGGGGTTCTGTAATAAATTCAGTTCCTTTCTTTATAAGTTTTTCCCCATCGTTATTAAAAATACGGGTGTACTCTTCCACCTGCGGATAATCTTTTTTAATCAATTGCCCCATCATATCAGATGTTTGGGTAAAGTGCAGGTCGCCACCACCAAACCGTATATCAGAGTTGATTCGGTAAATCCGGTCAGCATTTTTTATATACCGGTCGTAACTCAATTCATTGGTCACATAAAGTGTAATCAATAAACAGGTAGCAAGGCCCATGGCAAGGCCAAAAATATTGATGGCACTGTAGCCTTTGTTTTTCCAGAGGTTTCTAAAAGCTACTTTAAAATAATTTTTAATCATGGTTATACTTTTATTCGGTTCTTAAACTTTTAATAGGATTTGCAATGGCCGCTTTAATTGTTTGAAAGCCCACCGTAATACAGGTAACAACAATAGCAGCAACTGCAGCCAGAACAAAAACCCACCAACTTATTTGTGTGCGATAAGAAAAATCCTGTAACCATTTATTCATCAGCAACCAGCCAACTGGTACTGCTACTAAAAAGGCAATACCGATCAGGACTAAAAAATCTTTGGAGAGAATAAAAGAAATATTACCTGCTGAAGCACCTAAAACTTTTCGTATGCCAATCTCTTTTGTTTTCTGCTCCACTACAAAAGATAAAAGACCAATTAGGCCCAAGGCATTAATAAGAATCGATAACAGCGTAAAAAGATTAAATAGTTGCTGGTTTCTTATTTCATCTTTGTACAATTTGGCAACATGCTCATCCAAAAAATTGCTTTCAAAAATATAATTTGGATAAACTGATGACCAGGCTTTTTCAATGGCTGCAATGGTAGAGGATGAATAGCCACCAGTAAATTTAATTCCGGCATTATAATAAAATCTTGGAAACGGAAGCATTACAACAGGTAAAACAGTTGCATGTAAAGATTCAATATGAAAATCTTTTACTACACCAATTACAGGTGCAGAAATATTGTTTAACCCAACAGACAGATTTTTACCAATGGCCTGCTGAGGATTTGAAAATCCCAATGCCCTTACTGTGGCTTCGTTAATTACATACATATATTGACGCAAAGAATCCGGGATGCTATTATCAGATTTTCTTTCATCTGTTTCATCAAACCAACGCCCGGCTAATAATTGCAGGCCATACGTTTCTTTGTAATTACGGTCGGCAATTTTAATATTTACGCCAAGTTTATCGGTACTATATTTTTCTGTAAGGTTAAAATCTGATCCAAAACCATTATCAGAAACAGGGGCACCCAGCGAAATACTGATGTTGTTAATTCCGGGTACAGCGGATAGTGCATTTTTAAAAGCTGTAATTTGTTCAGGTTTATTTTCTGGTAAGCCAATATCTACCACCCGTTCTTTGTTAAAGCCCAATGGTTTTGACTTAATGTAATTCATCTGCTTGTAAACAATTAATGCTCCGATTATTAAAATTTGTGCAGTAATAAACTGAAATACTACAAGGCCTTTTCTTAATAATACCGTAGAGGTTTTCGGTGTTGCCAATTTATTTTTTAAGGCATTTACCGGGTTAAATCCAGAGAGAATAAATGCCGGATAAATACCGGAGAGTATCGAAATAAATAACCACAAACCAATAAGAAATAAAACAGTTGGCAGATTAAACAAATCAAGTGGTAACCTTTTTTCCAAAAAATTATTTATAACCGGTATAAGCAACCGTGCAGTTATAGTAGCGGCAATAATTACAAAAGCTGTAAGGAGAAATGTTTCTGAAAGAAATTGTGCAATCAATTGCACCCTGCTTGCTCCCATTGTTTTTCTTATGCCGG
The DNA here is from genome assembly GCA_043719495.1 of Ferruginibacter sp. Lineage (GTDB taxonomy): Bacteria > Bacteroidota > Bacteroidia > Chitinophagales > Chitinophagaceae > Ferruginibacter. Next base: position 7,518 of record JAYSTT010000519.1, read on the forward strand.
TTTCTTTCGATTTCTTTATGGCCATTGCTGTAGCAAGATTGGTATAATTGATACAGGCTGCCAGTATCAGAAACAAACCTATGGCCCCAATTAAATACAGGTACTGATAATTGATTGTATAGGAAGGATTTTCATCCGCATACAATTGATTGTAATGAATATCAGACAAGGGTTGTAATTCATATTTAGTAGTAGTGCCATCCTTGGTTACATTTAAATTTTTATCTGCAATAGAAGCTAGCGCAGTTTCTACCTGCTTTATGTTATGCCTGTTATTTAAACCAATATACGTAAAGCCGCTTATGTTCATACCCCATTGATCAATGGGAAGCCCACTAATAAAATCACTTGAAAATGATGGATATGAAATAAGCATATCATAAGGCAAATGGGAATTAGCTGGTGCATTATCAATTATTGCAGCTACTTCCACATCAAGTACATTTTCAAGCTTTATTCTTTTGCCAACAGCTTCTTCCTTCCCAAAATATTTTTTTGCTGTTGCCTCTGTAAGTAAAACAAAACCAGGTTGCGATAAAACTTTGCTTATACTACCTTTTTGAACGGAAATAGGAAAAAGAGAAGGGAAAACAGAATCGGCAAAAACAATATTATCCGTTTTAAATTTCTTTTCGCCTGTGTTCACAATTGCATTTTTGTGAAAGTGAATTTGTGAAATCAATTTTTCATCTGGCAATTGTGTTCTCATGGCTGTTGCCAAAGGATATTGTGTAACAGGCTCATACTTCTTACCAGATGAAGCGGTTTGTTCCTTTACCACTCTGTAAATATTAGCTTTGCTATTATTGTTTTTGTCAAAACTTTTTTCATACATAATAATCAGGCCAATTAATATGCATACTACCACACTTACAAAGAGCCCAACAAAATTAAGCGCAAAAAAACCTTTGTTTTTTTTCAGGTTCCGCCAGGCAGTTTTGAAATAGTTTTTTATCATGGTTATTTTATTATTCTGTTCTTAAACTTTTTATAGGATTTGCAAACGCTGCCTTTATAGCCTGTGAACTCACGGTAAGCAATGCAAGAAAAAGAGTAACTATTCCGGCAAGTAAAAATATCCACCAGCTAAAAGCGGTTCTGTATGCAAAGGTTTCTATCCATTTATGCATGGCCATCCATGCCAGCGGCCAGGCAATCAGGTTGGCAATAATTACCAACCAAGCAAATTCTCTTGAAATTAATAGTGAAATATGCTGAACACTGGCGCCTAAAACTTTTCTTATGCCAATTTCTTTCGTACGCCTTTCAGCTGTAAATACCGCAAGCCCAAACAATCCCAGGCAACTTAATAAGATAGCCACAGATGCAAAGAATTTAAACAAGCTGGCCGTTTGTGTTTCTTTACGGTACATCGCATCAAAATTCTCATCCAGAAAGTGATATTCAAATGGCAACACTTTATTGAAGGATCTATAAATTTTACCAGTTGCCTCAACCGCTTCTTTTGCCATGCCGGGTTTTGTTTTTATATATAAAACCCCTCCTCCCTCATAGGAAGTAATGCTGAATATGGTAGGTTCAATTTTCGCTTTCAGCGTTTTGTTATTAAAATCCTTCATCACCCCTCTTATTTCACCGGGCCTATCCCAAAGTTCTATTACAGTACCCACAGGATTTTTTAAATTCATTAGAGTTGCTGCAGATTCATTAATCAGATAATAACTACTATCTGCTGCAGTACCTGTAAATCCAGTTCCCTGAGCAAACTGCAAGTTCATAAAACCGGTAAAATCAGGAGCAACTTCCATTGGGCAGATATGCGCCAAACTTTCTACCGGCTTACCAGGCCACTTTATATTATCTGTTGAGGAACCCATTTGCAGTATCTCATCTGTAGCAAAACTTATAGCTGCAATAGATTTGTTGGCTTTTAAATCCTGGGCTAAGGCAAGGTACTGCGCACTCTCTTTATCGTTGATATCTACAGTAAAAACGTTCTCTTTATGAAAACCTAATTCCTTTGTTTGAATAAAATGTAATTGTTTTGAAACTATAATGGTACAGATGATTAATATGATTGAAAAGCTGAATTGTACTACCACTAACGCTTTACGTAATAAGCCACCTTTGGCTGCTTTGCTGAAATTAGATTTTAATACTTCTGTAGGATTAAAGGACGACAATATCCAGGCCGGATAAATACTTGCCAATACAATAGTAGCTAAGGCCACCATTGCAATAATTTTTAATGAAGAAAACGTAAAGTAATTTATTTCATACGATTTGCCACTGATACTTTGATAAAAAGGAACAATAGCAGGCAATAGCAACAATGCTATCAGCAATGATGCAAAAAAAATGATAACAAATTCAGTAATAAACTGAATCAGCAATTGTTTACGGCCGGCACCAACTACCCTGCGCAAGCCAACTTCTTTTGCTCTTTTGGTAGCACGGGCCGTTGAAAGGTTTACATAGTTAATGACTGCAATTAAAATGATAAGAACACCTATCAGCAAAAAAAGATTAACTACTTTAATTCCATCGGGGGCCATGGAAGGGCTGTATAACCGTAACATGTTAAGCGGTTGTAAAACATATTTTACATCTCCGTTTTTTGTGTAGTGATTATTTTTTATATGCGCTGTAGAAAGATTATTTTCAAGCAGTGCGGTATTTTCATTTGGTTTTAATTTAAAAAAAGTTGAATAATTGAAATTACCCCAATCTTCATCAATAGTTTTCCATTCTCCATTACCTCTGAATTTTTTTCTCAATACATCCATAGATAAAAGCATGTCATAACGTATGCTGCTTTTTTGAGGCATGTTTTCCATTACGCCACTTACAATATAGGGTTCCTGCTTTTCCCCAATCAATAGTGTTTTACCTGTTGCATTAGCTACACTTCCAAAATATTTTACAGCAGCATCCCTGCTTAACACTATATTATTTAAATCTTTTAAGGCAGCATTAGCATTACCATTTAAAAAACTGATATGAAAGATGTCAAAAAAAGAAGGCTCTGTATAAGCGCCGTTTTTTTCATAAATAGTATTTTCTCCGTTTGTAATTAACAATTTATATGCTGTCTTAAAACGAACGGCCTTCTCTACTCCGGGAAAATTTTTTAATGCCAATAATGAAATAGGTGCAGGAGTATTTGTCCAGGTATCAAAATGACTTTCATCCAGTTTAATGGTTGCATTTAGTTTGTAAATATTTTTTGCATCCGGCCATGCGGTATCATAGGTCAGTTCGTCATTTGCTCCCCAAAATATTAAAATACTAATAGCCAACCCAATGGCAAGCCCTAATATGGCAATAATGGAATAAATTTTACTGCGAAGTAGATTTCTCCACGCAGTTTTGATATAGTTTTTTAGCATGGCAATATTTTTTCATTATACTAAAATATTCTCTGTTACTACCTGGCCATCCAGCATCCTTATTATACGGTGACTGTATTTGGCATCATGTTCACTGTGTGTTACCATTATAACTGTTGTTCCCTGTTCATTAAGATCAGTTAACAATTGCATTACTTCATTTCCATTGTTGGAGTCAAGGTTTCCCGTAGGTTCATCTGCCAAAATTAATTTTGGTTTATTAACTACAGCTCTTGCAACAGCCACACGTTGTTGCTGGCCACCACTCAATTGTTGCGGATAGTGATTGCGACGATGCATAATTTGCATTTTGTCCAGCACTTCTTCTACCCTTTTTTTACGTTCGGGGCCTTTAATGCCTGTGTATATCAGTGGGAGTTCTACATTTTCAAATACAGTAAGTTCATCTATCAGGTTAAAGCTTTGAAATACGAAGCCTATATTTCTTTTGCGTAAATCAGCTCTTTTTCTTTCATTAAATTTGGCTACTTCTATTCCATTAAATAAAAAACTTCCTCCGTCGGGATCATCCAGTAATCCCACAATATTTAATAAGGTAGATTTACCACAGCCCGAAGGGCCCATTACCGCTACAAATTCTCCTTCCTTAACTTCAAAAGAAAGTTTATTTAATGCCACTGTTTCTACTTCTTCAGTTCTGTAATACTTTTCGAGGTTGGTGATGTTGATCATGTTTTTATTTTTTTAAAATTGAATACCGGTTATTAAAATATTAAAGGGATTAGTTTGAAATTCCATAAGGTTATCCTGTATTTTTTTATTACTTGTCTCCACACATTTATTTTTTGCACTGCATGAAACAACATCGCTGGATTTGTCGGAGTTAGCAAATAATCTCGTAGATTTTACCACAAATAGCAGTACTAAAGCAATTGCAAAAACAAAAAATAGTTTCATGATATTTAATTTTATTTTTTTAAAATCAATTCCTGCATGTTTCCATAATTTTCATAACTGCTTGTTACCACTTTATCTCCGGGTTTTAATCCCTGCATTACTTCATAATAGTCCGGGTTCTGGCGTCCCAGTTGAATATCTACTTTATAAGCTGTTGTACCGTTTTCATTTACTTTAAAAATCCAGTTACCGCCTGTTTGCTGATAAAACCCTCCTTTTGCTACAAGTATTGCCTGTGTTTCATCACTTAGTGCCAGTCGTATTTGTAATGTCTGCCCCCGGCGAATACCTTGTGGTATAGAATCTTTAAACTCCATATCTACCTGGAACCTGCCGTTGGTTACCTGCGTAAAAACTTTTTTAATGGTAAGTTTATAATCTTTTCCTGCAATGGTTGCCCCGCCAAAAAGCCCGATAAAAATTCGTGAAATATAATGTTCATCCACATCTACTCTTACTTTAAAGCCAGAGGCAGCATCTATTTGCCCAAGCCGCTCTCCTTTATTTTTCGATTGGCCAATTTCTGCATCTAAAGAAGTTAACTGCCCGTCAATAGGTGCCCTCACTATTAAATCGCCTACTTTCTTACGCATTAATTCCAGCGTATTTTGCATCCTGGATAATGATTGCCTGTCCTGATCACCCATCAGCTTTACTGAAGTGCCATCTTGTTTTAAAATGTCATCAGCTAATTTTTTTCTGCGTAGCTGGTAATTGTAATTGTTTTGCGATTGAAGAAATTCCTGTTGTCCAATAACATTTTGATCGTATAACTTTTTGTTGAGATTATAAATTCTTTCCGCTTCTGCCAATGCGTTATCAACATCAGCCATTTGATTTAATTTGCCGGTAGTATTTTGAGTGGCATTATTTTTTGAAATATTCATTTGTGTAAGTACATTAAACACCTGGGTTTCCTGGTTGGCAAGGCTTAACTCCAGATCGGTATTGCTCAAGCGTAAAATGGGTTGATCTTTTTTCATCATAGCACCGTCTTCTACATATTTTTCTTCTACCCTACCACCTTCCAATGCATCTAAGTAAATAGTAGTTTGCGGCAACACAATTCCATTTACAGGAATAAATTCCTGGAAAGCCCCTTTTTTAATTTCACTGATGGTGATACGTTCAGTATCTACATTCAACCGGCTCTTGCCGGAAGCAAAATATACTGCTGCAGTAATTAATGATACTAAAGCAACAATACCCCCAATAGTAAGTATTCGTTTTGTGGTCCAGATTTTTTTTGCAATTACTCTATCCATGTAAAATATTTTCTGAAAGTTAGTTACCACATCTTTCCTGTGCTTCTGAAAATCATCCCGCCTTTAAATACGGGATGAAATTTTCATAATTACGCACATGAGAAAATTGTAATTACAGATCATACTATTAAATCTATGCCAGTCTTAGAAAGCTTTAGTATTCAACATTTTAATCAACGATTGTTTTCGTAAGTGTTCGCTTTTGATACAGCAGGTGTACGATTTTGATACACTTTATTTAAGTTATAGAAAACAAGCTTTTTGTTATTATGCAATTGTACTTTTGGCATGGAATGTAATAGTATAAACCAATTGAAACAATGCTTCTTAAAAACGCAACTATACTGGCAATAGATGACGATACTGATGTATTAACAGCAGTAAGGCTCTTATTAAAAACAGAAGTAAAGGAAGTAACCATCGAAAAAAACCCCGATGCCATCAAATCTTTATTACCCAAAAAAGCTGTTGATCTTATTTTGCTTGATATGAATTTCAACAGTACCATTAACACAGGTAACGAAGGTATCTTTTGGTTGAAAAAGATAAAAGAACTTTCTCCATCTACAGCAGTGATAATGATTACAGCTTATGGTGATATTGATTTAGCAGTACGCTCACTTAAAGAAGGCGCTTCGGATTTTGTGATAAAACCCTGGCATAATGAAAGGTTGCTGGAAACAATAAAAGAATCCCTCCAAAGAAAATCAGGCTCGCTGGCTACTAAAACTTTACCAAATGATTCAGTTATTGGCACCGTGTTACTTGGAGAGAGTGAACCCATGCTCGATATTTTTAAAAAAATTGAAAAGATTGCACCCACCGATGCCAATATTCTTTTACTGGGTGAAAATGGCACCGGTAAAGATCTGGTGGCAAAAGCCATTCATCAAAAATCTTTAAGAGCCAATAACCCATTTGTAAAAGTAGATGCCGGGTCTTTAACAGAAACATTGTTTGAAAGCGAATTGTTTGGATATAAAAAAGGAGCATTTACTGATGCAAAAGATGATAGAATGGGCAGATTTGAAGCTGCAAACAGTGGCACTCTTTTTCTTGATGAAATTGGCAACATCAGTTTGCAACAGCAGGCAAGGCTTTTAACGGTTTTACAAAACAGGCAGGTAACCAGGCTGGGGTCTAACCAACCTATCCCGGTTGACATCCGTTTGATCTGTGCCACCAATCTTCCTTTTAATGAATTAGCTAATGAAAACCGTTTTCGTAAAGATTTAATTTACCGCATCAACACTGTTGAAATTACTATCCCCCCTTTAAGAAGCAGAAGTAAAGATATTAGCCAGCTGGCCAATTACTTTGTAAAACTTTATGCCAACAAGTATTTTAAACCAGATATGCAATTAGATAAAGGAGCGTTGAATAAACTTGCTCAATATCATTTTCCGGGTAATGTAAGAGAGCTGCAGTACATCATTGAACGGGCTGTTATTATGAGCGAGGACAGTGAAATTCATGAAAATGATTTGATTTTTTCTTCATTGGAAAGCCAGGTTCCCGCCGAAAATGACCTGTCGGATTTACGTTTAAGTACTGTAGAAAGAAATGCAATACAAAGAGTAATTGAAAAACATAATGGCAATATTTCCAAAGCTGCAAAAGAACTGGGTTTAACAAGAACTGCTTTATACCGCAGGCTAAGCAAATATGAAATATAAAAAATACGAGTGGC
>JAYSTT010000520.1:0-6071 GCA_043719495.1 Ferruginibacter sp.
ACTCCCAATGGCATTTGGCAATGTGCCAGCATTTGGGCCACATTCATTTTACCCCACAAAGGTTCACTTTGAGGTGTTAGTTTATTTACCCTTTCAATAATTTCCTGTTTTACAGCTGTGTCAAATAAATTTTTTACTACCATAAAAATTTGTTTAAAGTATTAATGCATACAACCAATATAAACTTCAGCCTGTTTAACAAAAGCATCTTTAAAAAAAAATTTTGCTTTTTTTAATAACAGGCAGGTTTCTTCTTTTGAGCCAGTGCCAACAATTACTACATAATAGCCTTTTGTAAATCCGTTAATGGCATTACTCCATTCTATACTTACATAATCCCCATCATCGAATCTGCCTCTTGAAATATAACAGGGATAACCTCCTTCATTTTCACAAAGCGAATCTGCAAAAGTTAACCCGCTTTTATTATTAGGTTTTAGTCCACGGAAATCTAATGGCTGATGCAATCGCCGGGCAGCTTTTTCCGCAGTGACTTTTGCCACTCTGTAACTTTTTGATGACTGTACAATTACAAAATTTTTTTTAACAAAGGGCTCAGCATCCTGTGCAAGACAAATTTCTTCTGTAAAAAAAAGAACACTAATAAGTACAATTATTTTGTTCATCTCCATTTATTTTACCCATATAATTCCTGGTGAATCTCTTTTCTGTCGTAGCCCATTTCTGTAATTGTTTTTTTGGCTTCGTCAATCATATTCTTCCAGCCGCATAAATAAAAATGTGCAGCAGGTAATTTTTCTTCAATTTGTTTTGCATTTATCAGGTCTTTATAAATTTGATGTACATAACCTTTTGCACCATCCCATTCCTCTCTTGACAAAACAGGTATGTAATGAATACCAGGATTACTTTCAGCCAGGTTTTTTAATTCTTCGTAATATAATAAATTTTCTTTTGTACGGGTACCAAAAATTAAATACACATTTTTGTGAACAATTTTATGCAGTGCAATCTGATGCAGCATACTTCTAAAAGGGGCAATACCGGTGCCGGTACAAATTAAATAGTAATCAGTATCCAATACCTCTGGCAACGTAAAAACTCCTACTGGCCCCCTAAAAGAAATTTCATCCCCCACTTTTACTTCATTAAATAAATAAGAAGTACCTGCACCATCTTCAAGCAAAACAATAATCAGTTCAAATACATTGCTGCCATCGGGCCAGCTTGAAATAGAATAACTGCGCCAGCGTTTATTTTTCTTTTCATGTATAGGTAAATCCAGCGTTACAAACTGGCCGGGAATAAAATCAAATTTTTCCAGTTCGGGTACCTGCATCCAATACCGCCTGGTATTGACCGTTTCATTTTCAATTTTTATTACTTTAGCAATACGCCACGGTTCAATAGCCATATTTCTTTATTTAATTTGAAAGATACTAAAATTAAAAGTTCGTTGATCACTATAATTATTTTCTAAAATATATAGTGTCATTTTTTACTTAATTGTATATTTGCAGCCGCGATGAACCTGGAAGTGTTGTTGAAAGAATATGCAAATGACCCCCGCTGTTTTAAAATAACGGACAGGATAACTTTGTCCCCGCCTCAACGGCTCCATCTTACCGGGTTGCACGGCAGTGCCCCTACATTCATTATTTCATCAGTTTTTAATCACCCAGCTGCCAGCCAGTTAAACCACCTTATTATTTTAAGGGATGCAGAAGAAGCAGCTTATTTTCATAATACCCTGGAAAATTTAACCGGTGCTCTGAATCTTTTTTACTTCCCTTCTTCCTTTAAAAATAAAAAAAATTACAGCCTGCTTAACCCAAGTCATGTAATGTTGCGTACCGAGGCATTGACAAGATTAGCGGCTGGTAATAATAAAAATATTATCATCACTTATCCTGAAGCTCTTTTTGAAAAAGTGGTGCTATCAAAAACACTTTCCGATAATATTATATCCATTAAACAGGGCGATACACTTGATGTAAACGGCATACTGGGGAAATTTGTTGATTATGGTTTTGAGAGAACAGATTTTGTTTATGAGCCGGGGCAGTTTGCAGTACGCGGGGGCATTCTTGATATTTATTCTTTTGGAAATGAAAAACCTTATCGCATTGAGTTGTTTGGTAATGAAGTGGACAGCATAAGAATTTTTGACCCTGAAACGCAATTGAGTGAGAGAAAGTTATTACAGGTAAACATAATTCCCAATGTAGATATTTTACAAAACGAAACCGGCGAAAAAATCTCTTTCGTAGAATTTTTGCCGGAGAATACAGTAATATGGAGTAAAGACTGGAATTTTATAAAAGAAAAAATTATACAAGAGGAGGAAGAATTTGGAATTTGGTCCCGCCTAATGCGGGAGGAATTTGGTAATAGTATTAAAGTTGCAGAATCTGATGACTCTTTGAACAGAAAAGATTTTACTGAAAATGATTTTGTAAGTGCTGGCACTCTTGAAGAACAAATACAATTGCGGCATATAATAGAGTTTGGAAAAAAAAGGTATTTTAAATCTTCGCAGCAATCTTCTCCGTTTCCTCCCCTTTTGGGGGAGATAGTGGGGGCTACTAAAGAGCAGCCAGCTTTCAACAGGCAGTTTGATATCTTAATAAGAAATTTAAAAGAATATGAGGCAAAAAAATACAACATTTACTTATTTGCCGAAAATCCTAAACAGTTAGAAAGGCTGCATATAATATTTAACGATTTAAAGGCTGATGTAAATGTTATTCCCATCCCAACTTCTATCCATGAAGGTTTTATTGATGATGATTTAAAATGCGTTTGTTATACAGATCATCAAATATTTCAGCGTTACCATAAATACAAAGTAAAACAGGCTTTCAGTAAAAACAAAGCGCTTACTTTAAAAACATTAAGAGAATTACAGCCCGGGGATTACGTAACACATATTGATCATGGTGTGGGTGTATACAGCGGCTTACAAAAAATTGAAGCCAATGGAAGGTTACAGGAAGCAGTGCGTATTCAATATAAAGATGGTGATCTGCTGTATGTAAATATTTCTTCTCTGCATAAAATAGGAAAGTACAGTGGCAAGGAAGGAAGTATACCAAAAATGAATAAGTTGGGCAGTGATGTTTGGAATAAATTAAAAGACAAAACAAAAAAACAGGTAAAAGATATTGCTACCGATTTAATAAAGCTCTATGCCCAACGAAAAAGCCAGGAAGGTTTTGCACATGCCCCGGATAATTATATGCAAACCGAACTGGAAGCAAGTTTTATTTATGAAGATACTCCCGACCAGGGCAAAGCCACCGAAGATGTAAAACGTGATATGGAAAAACCCAGCCCGATGGACAGATTGGTGTGTGGTGATGTAGGTTTTGGTAAAACAGAAATTGCTATACGTGCCGCATTTAAAAGTTGCTGCGATGGTAAACAGGCTGCAGTATTAGTACCCACCACCATTTTAGCCTATCAGCATTATAAAACGTTTGGTGAAAGATTAAAAGACTTTCCGGTTACAGTGGATTTTATCAACCGCTTTAAATCTACTAAAGAAAAGAAAGAAACACTTATAAAATTAGCAGAAGGCAAAATTGACATCATTATAGGCACACATGCTTTACTGGGCAAAGAAGTGAAGTTTAAAGATTTAGGTGTAATGATTATTGATGAAGAACAAAAGTTTGGAGTAGCTGCAAAAGAAAAATTAAAACAGATAAGAACTACGGTTGATTCACTTACACTAACGGCAACCCCAATACCAAGAACATTACAGTTCAGTTTGATGGGTGCAAGAGACTTAAGCATCATCAACACACCGCCGCCCAACCGCCAGCCAATACAAACAGAAGTAATGGTATTTAATGAAGATGCCATCAGGGATATTATTTATTATGAAACAGAAAGAGGCGGACAGGTTTTTTTTATACATAACCGGGTGAATGGATTACCTGAGATGAAAGGATTGATACAGGGCCTTTGTCCGGATTTAAGTATTGCCTTTGCACACGGGCAAATGGATGGAGATGAACTGGAAGATACCATCCTGGATTTTATGGATAAGAAATATGATGTGCTGGTTTGTACCAACATTGTAGAAAGTGGCGTGGATATTCCTAATGTGAATACCATCATTGTTAACAATTCACATCAATTTGGTTTAAGTGACCTCCATCAATTAAGAGGAAGAGTGGGCAGAAGTAATAAGAAAGCATTTTGCTATTTGTTGGCTCCGCCAATGAGCAGTCTTCCTGCGGATAGCAGAAAGCGTTTATCTACATTGGAACAATACAGTGATTTGGGCAGTGGTTTTCAAATTGCTATGAGAGATCTGGATATACGTGGCGCAGGCAATATGCTGGGTGGCGAGCAAAGTGGTTTTATTGCAGAAATTGGTTTTGAGATGTACCAGAAAATATTAGATGAAGCGATAAGAGAATTAAAACGTACTCAATTTAAAGAATTATACAAAGAAGAAATTCAGCAGCAGGATGATTTTGTAAACGACTGCAGCATTGATACCGACCTGGAAATTCTAATCCCTGACAGTTATGTGGAAAGTATTACCGAAAGATTAAGTTTGTACAGCCGCCTGGATAATTGCGAAAATGAAAAAGAGTTACAGAGATTTCACACCGAAATGTCTGATCGCTTTGGACCGATACCTCCGCAAGTAGAAGCTTTGTTTACTACGGTGCGCTGCAGAAAATTAGCAGTGGAACTTGGTTTTGAAAAAATGTTTTTAAAGAATGAAACATTGAAATGTTTCTTTGTAAGTAATCCGAACAGTCCGTATTTTACCAGCACTACTTTTAATGGCATTTTACAGTTCTTACAAAAGGGTACCAACAAAGCCAAACTTAAGCAGGTTGGTAAAAATGGGATTCTGATTGTAGAAAATGTAAAAACCATGTCTGATTTATATGAGTTTTTAAAAAGAATGATGCAAAGTATTTCTCCTTAAATTTGTTATTACTGCTTCTTGCTTTAATTTATCTGCATGACAAAAAAACAATATGGTCTTTTATCCCTTCCGGTAATAGTTGCTGCCCTTGGTTTTTTTGTTGACATTTTTGATTTGCTTTTGTTTGGCGTGGTGCGTAAAAGTAGCTTTGCTGATTTAGGTTTATCACCTGCAGAAGTTTTATCAAAAGGCGAATTGACTATTAGCATACAATTAATAGGTATGGTAATTGGCGGTATTGCATGGGGAATTATTGGCGACAAATTTGGCAGGTTAAAAGTTTTATTCGGTTCTATATTATTATACTCTATTGCCAATATTGCCAATGGTTTTGTGCAGGATATTAACTGGTATATTGTTATCCGCTTTATTGCAGGTGTTGGGCTTGCCGGAGAATTAGGTGCAGGGATAACTTTAACTTCTGAAATTTTACCCAAAGAAAAACGTGGCCTGGCTGGAACTATCATTGCCACCTGTGGTGTATTGGGTGGTATTAGTGCCGCACTACTTTCAAAAGTTATAACTGATTGGCGAACGCTTTATTTTATTGGTGGGGGTATTGGTTTAGTGTTGCTTGCATTAAGAGTATCCGTTTCGGAGAGTTCTATGTTTTCTTCCTTAGAAAAATCGAAGGTGCAGCGGGGTAATTACCTGCAGTTTTTTAATAGCAAAAAACGTTTTAACCGTTATGCAAAAGGCATGCTTATCGGCATGCCGGTTTGGTACTGCATTGGCATACTTGTTTTTTTTGCTGATGAATTTGCCAGGCAGATGGGCATTGCTGGTGTTACTCCCGGCAATGCTATTTTATTTCAGTATATAGGTTTGGGTTTTGGAGATATTGCGGCAGGATTAATAAGTCATAAACTAAAAAGCAGAAAAAAAGCACTGTATATTTTTTATACAATCTTTATTATTTTCATTATACTTTTTTTTACACAACACAACAGTTCGCCGGCATGGTTTTATTTTATATGTTCCGGTTTAGGTTTTGGCTCGGGTATTTCAGTTTTATATATCATTGCCAGTGCCGAGCAGTTTGGTACCAATTTAAGGGCATCGGCAGCTACATCCATCACTAATTTTGTAAGAGGTTTTACGCCCTTGCTGCTATTAATTTTTATATTTTTGAGAGAGTACACCGGTTATTTAAAAG
>JAYSTT010000053.1:0-1816 GCA_043719495.1 Ferruginibacter sp.
AGCAAATGCCCACTTACTTCGACAGTAAAGATCTTAAACCCGATAACTATTCTGTTTTATCTTATATGATGGCAGTAGATTACCAGACTTACCTGCTGGATGATATTTTACAAAAAGTTGACCGGGCAGGTATGAGTGTTAGCCTGGAAGGCCGGGAACCTTTTTTAGACCAACGCATTATTGAATGGGCTGCCCAACTTCCCTTAAATTATAAATACAACAAAGGCAATAAAAAATTTATCCTTAAAGAAATCGTTCATAAATATATTCCGGCTAAAATGATGGACAGGCCCAAAATGGGATTTGGTATTCCGATTTCGGCATGGCTGCAAACCGAGCTGAAACCATTTGTAGATATGTATTTTGATGAACAGTTCATCAAAAAGCAAAATATTTTTAACAACGACATAATACAAAGGATAAAAAATTCGTTTTATCACGGCAAGATTGAAAGAGCAGAAAAAGTGTGGTATATACTGATGTTTCAGATGTGGTACGACAAGTGGATGAATAATAATTAAGATGTTTACACGTTGAAGAATACCAATACTCCTTTCCCTTCCAAAACTGCAAATTAAATAAGGCTTATATTTACTTTACAAACCCCCTAATGACGGAATACGAAATAAAGGCAAAAAGCAAATTCTCGTTTGGATTGGCCGAATTGATTCAGTACCGGGAGCTGTTTTATTTTTTTACCTGGCGTGATATAAAAGTAAAATACAAACAGGCTGCTTTGGGAATTCTTTGGGCTATTCTGCAGCCTTTGATTATGATGCTGATGTTTACCCTCATTTTCAGCAAGGCACTTAAAGTAAGCAGCGATGGCATTCCATATCCTGTTTTTGCCATAAGCGGTTTACTGATCTGGAATATCTTCAGCAACGGCCTGTTAAACAGTGCCAACAGTATGGTCAATAATGCCAACATCATTAAAAAAATATATTTTCCGCGGCTAATCATACCCATGAGTGCCATACTTACAGCACTGGTTGATTTTTTGTTTGCATTAATCATTTATGTTGCCATTCTTATTTATTATCACCAGGGAGTAGATTTTGCAAAGCTCATTATTTACCTGCCTTTAAGCATCCTGATAACTGTTGTTACAACATTCGGGCTGGGTTCTTTTTTAGCAGCATTAAATGTTAAGTACCGCGATTTTCAGTACCTGCTTCCTTTTATGATACAGTTTTTATTATTTGCAAATCCGGTTTTGTATTCGGCAAAAGCATTTACCAACCCGGTCATCAATACCATCATGAAAGCAAATCCGATTGCTTCTGCCATACAGCTTTGCCGCAGTGTGTTTACCGGGCAGCAGGTTGACTGGCAGGGCGTAGCCATCGGAAGCTCGGTTGCAATTGTGTTGTTTTTTATAGGAATTTATACTTTCAGAAAAACAGAATCTTACTTTGCCGATTTAGCATAATTATGAAACCAATACTTGAAGTACAACATTTAACCAAGGAATTTAAAATTGGCGCTAAGCAGGAACGGTACCTGTCGTTGAGAGATGCATTGGCTAAACCTTTCCGCAAAAAAGATAAGGAAGCAAACACATTTCTTGCGCTGGATGATATATGTTTTGACGTAATGCCTGGTGAGAGTATTGGAATTATTGGAAGAAACGGAGCCGGCAAAAGTACACTGCTTAAAATTTTAAGTAAAATTACACCTCCGTCAGATGGAAAAATAATTTGTCGTGGCCGTGTGGCCAGCTTACTGGAAGTAGGAACAGGTTTTCATCCGGAATTAAGCGGACGTGAAAATGTGTATATGAACGGAAGCATACTGGGTATGCGTAAGGCAGAGA
>JAYSTT010000521.1:0-6067 GCA_043719495.1 Ferruginibacter sp.
TATTTTTGATTACCGCCAGACACGAAAAGAAACCATTGTGTATGGTTCCATCAGCAACCCATCATTTAAACAAATATGGGCACCTGTTGATGGCAGGGTAATTAATTTATCGGCAAGGATAAATTTTTAAGTAATACAATAAAAAAAGCAGGCACTTTTTGATGCCGGCTTTTTATAAATGAAACTGGTATAATTATTTTGAAGGTGCTGCTGCAGGCATATCGCTATTCCAGATATCCCGGTGCATTTTCCATTTGCCGTTTTCTTCTTTCCATATTACAATAAACTTACCTTTATCAATCGACATGTTTTTATCAGCAAACATTTCGTAAGCACCGGTTTCAATTACACCATCTTTACCACCCATAACTTCGGCAGTAGTAATTTTTATACCACGGATACCCATTTTGTAACCGCCGTTAAAAAAAGCGGTAATGGCAGCAGTGCCGCACATTTTGGGCATGTTGCTGGGGTTAATGCAGGCATCACTGGTGTAATGACTAATAAATGCAGCAGAGTCTCCGGTGGCAAAACCACCTCCAAAATTTGCATTGCTCGCTGCAATGGCTGCCTTTACTGAATCTAAACTAAAGCTGGCTGCAGCTTCAGCTTTTGGAGCTTCGTTGTTGCAGGAAAATAGTATAGCGCAAAAGGCTATTACCGGTAAAAAAAGTTTTTTCATTTTTTTGTTTTTAGTTGAGGACAAATGTAATATCAATATTTTACTTATGCAATGTGGGTAGTGGGTATTTTAGTAGTAAGTTTAAATTAAAGGAGCAGGCTTTAACAGGATCTGATTTATTGTAAGAATAAATTTTAAATGTAAAATAAAACCTGGTCTCATGTATTTAAATGTAGTAATTTCAAAACTGGTTGCTGTTTTTCTAAAATTAATTTTAACATGAAAAAATATTTTTTATACATTACCATTATCACCGTTATCATTTCGTGCAGGCAAAATAACCAAAAAGAAAGTTTGGCCACTTTATTGTATGATTCCTCCTATATGCCGGCAGTTTTTACTGACCCCAACCGCCTGCAAAAAATAAAAACTGCCTTTGCTGTAATCGATAGTTTGTATAAAAAACAAGCATTAGACAATCATTTTCCGGCCATTTCTTTTGGCCTGGTAGTAGATGGGCAACTGGTATATAAAAACAGTTATGGTTATACCGATGTTGACAAGAAAATACCGGCAACCACCGCTTCGCTTTTTCGTATTGCTTCCATGAGTAAAAGTTTTACCTGCATGGCTATTTTAAAATTACGTGATGAAGGGAAACTTGATCTGGATGATCCGGCTGACCAGTACATTCCTGAATTAAAAAATTTAAAATATCCAACAGCCGATGCACCAACAATTACCATCCGCCATTTGATGACACATGGTGCCGGTTTTCCCGAAGATAATCCATGGGGCGACAGGCAACTTGCTGACAATGATAAAGACCTGATGGAATTTATCGGAAAACAAATTTCTTTTTCCAATCCACCGGGTATTGCTTATGAATATAGTAACCTGGGTTTTGCCCTGCAGGGAAAAATCATCAGCAAAGTTTCGGGCATGCGCTACCAGGATTATATTAAAAAAAATATTTTAGAACCACTGGGCATGAAAACTACCACTTACGAATTTGGAGATGTGGCTGCTGATAAACTGGCACATGGGTACCGATGGTTGAATAATAAATGGAATGAAGAGGTATTATTGCATGATACCAAAGATGGCAGCTGGGGCGCCATGGGTGCAATGATAAGTTCCATTGATGAGTTTGCCGTTTATATGGCATTTCATTTAAGTGCCTGGCCACCCAACAATGCCAAAGATGATGGCCCAATAAAAAGAAGTTCGGTAAGGGAAATGCATCATCCATGGCGGATGAATGTTTTTAATGCCAGTTTTAAATTTCCTGATGGAAGAGCTTGTGCAACTACATCAGCTTATTGTTATGGATTGGGATGGGTGAAAGACTGCGATGGGAAAACTTATATATCTCATAGTGGTGGCTTGCCCGGCTTTGGAAGCCAGTGGCGCATTATGCCGGATTATAGCATTGGTGTAGTAGCTTTTGCCAACAGAACCTATGCAGCAATGGGTACCATAAATTTAAGAGTGCTGGATACCTTAATTAAAATAGCTGGCCTGCAACCCAGGCAAATGCTGCCATCAAAAATATTGGAGCAAAGAAAAAATGAGTTGCTGAAAATTTTACCCGACTGGAACAAAGCCGAACAGAGTGGCATCTTTGCCGAAAATTTTTTTCCTGATTACCCGCTAGACAGTTTAAAAAAACAGGCTAAAGACTTATATGCCAAAGCAGGAAAAATAATTGCCATTAAAGAAATGAAACCCGAGAATCAATTGCGTGGCGCCTTTATTATTGAAGGCGAAAAAATAAATATGGAAGTTTATTTTACACTGTCGCCGGAAAATCCTGCATTGATACAGGAGTATCATATCACTGAACTGGCAAAGCCTAAACAATAGAATTTTATTGGCAGTAAACTCTTAGGTTGTAAACTTTTATTGAAACGAAGATCAGGAGTAAAATGATTGAGTCTTTTTTAAACGCCGGGGTCTCATGCAACCGCACAAACGGCTCGGCTATAAAGACCCCTGCGGAACGCAAAAATTCTGCTGTATTAACTCCATAAAATATTATTGACGACCAGCCCTCATCAATGCTTTACCAGCTCTTGCACCCAAATGCTTTTCATTTTCAACAGTAACAACCCCATTTACAATTACAAAATAAAATCCTTTGGAATAAGCATGTGGCACTTCAAACGTAGCTACATCATTTACTTCGGCTTCATTAAAAATAACTATATCGGCATTCATACCTTCTTTTAATAAACCAATATTTTTTAATTGAAATTTTTGGGCCGGTAAAGAAGTCATTCTTCTAATGGCTTCTTCCAATGAAATAATTTTTTGCTCCCGTACATATTTGCCCAGCACCCTGGCGTTTGTACCATAGCCACGTGGGTGGGGTGCTCCAAATCCAAATGCACGGATACTTGCATCGCTTGCAAACATATTGAAGGGGTATTGCATAATATGCTGCACATCTTTTTCGCTCATACCATGAAAAACCATGCTGGCGCCTCCATTGATCATCATCTCCATTACTGTGGCGGCCTCTTCTTTTACTTTATGTTTTCTCCCCTTTAATATATTAATCGCTTCAATACTTTTTCCATTTAATGTAGTATCAGTTTTGTAATATGCCACTACTGCATAACTCAGGTGTTTTAATTTTCTGTTCTTTAATTTTTTTATGATGTATGCTGTTACCTGTTTTTTAATATCATCACGGCTTAACCTTGCTGTAATAGAATCCTGTCCGTCGGCTAAAATTTCATCAGGTAATAAAGTACTAAGTGAAGTGCTGCTGGCAGTATATGGATACTGATCGATGGTTACTTCCAGCCCTTCTTTTCTTGCGGCAATTATCATGGGTAAAGTTTCATTACTTCTTCCCCAGTTTTGCTGTCCGCTTAATTTAAAATGCGAAATTTCTACAGGGATATTGGCGCCACGTCCAATGGCTAATGCTTCTTCAATGGCCTGTGTTACACTATCGCCTTCATCTCTCATATGGCTTGCATATACTCCATTATATTTTGCTGCTACTTTTGCCAGCCGGATTATCTCTGGCGTTTTGGTATAAGTACCGGGTATATAAATTAACCCCGTTGATAAACCCACTGCACCTTCTTTCATGGCTTTATCAACAATGTTTTCCATTTGTACCAATTCTGCTTCGGTAGCATCACGGTTGGCACGGCCCATCACGGCTTTTCTTATATCGTTATGGCCAATTAATGTAGCCACGTTAATAGAGAGTTGTAATGAATCAATCCATTGTAGATATTTACCTATATCAATATTGGAAGCTCCGCAGTTGCCGGCAATAACAGTGGTTACACCATCATAAATAAAATTATCAGCAGTGGGTGTTTTGGCTTCGTCACCTTCTATATGGGTGTGCACATCAATAAAACCGGGTGCAACAATTAATCCTTTTGCATCTATAGTTTTTGTTGCTGTGGCTTTAATGTTTTTTTGTATAAAAATTATTTTGCTCTTGTTAATGGCAATATCTGCATAATACCAATTATTACCGGTACCATCAATAATTTTTCCATTACGGATGAGTACGTCGTATTGTGGTGTTTGGGCAAAGAGGGTAAAGGGGAATAAGAGTGTCAATAATGATTTCATGATTGAAAGATAAAATTGTTTTTTCATTATTACTTATTGCACTATTGTACTACTGCGAATTGAACATTAGTAATACTACTCTTATATTTGATGAGAATAATTTCATTGTGACCTCTATTTTGACATATGAATCCAATAAATAATGAAATATTTTTTAAAACTATTCTCCCGGATGATATTTTTTTTCTGCATGTTGCAAAACATCTTCTTTATAAAACAGCACTTCTTTAAATTGGCCTTTAGTGTACATCTCCAATTGATCAGTAAAATGTTTGGAAGAAGCATCGCCGCTATTACCACCTGCTAATAATGATTTTGCTTTTATCTTTTTGCCAAACTCTACGGCACAAATAAAACTATTACCACTTACTCCGTATCGTTTAGCGGTACCGGCATAATAACGACTGTTGTATGAAGGTAATTGACCCCAGGAAGCAGATGCAAAACCAACCGGAAAACTGAGTTGATCATCTTTATACTTTTGAGAAATATCGCTGGAAATGCGCTGATAACGATTTATTTCTCCCCAGGTTATTTCCCATTTTCCGAATTTAGTTTTCAATTCTTTAACTACTGCAAGGAGTGCTGGCAACAACTCATCTTTTGTGGCCGTAGCAGCAAATTTTTTTAGCAAGGTTACCTGATCATCCCAGCCTTCATCAATATAAATCCGTTGAATAGAAGCAGTTAATTTCTCCGCCCATTCAATTGCCAGCGTGGTAGCTACTGAATTTTCCGCCGAATAGTAATCCCATTTTTTTAATGTTTGAACAGGTTCTGCCAATTGATTGTATAAAGAATCGGTAGCAGTAATATTTTTTTCAAATGAACTGACTAATGCAGGAATCAATATTTCAAAAGCGGATAACTTTCTGTCATAGCCGGCAGCAATTGTTTTATCAATGGTGAATTTATTTTCCTTACTCAAGACTCTTGCTGCATTTACAGCACGAAAATTTTCTCCATCTGGTGCCATATAAGCCGGATAGTTTTCTTGTTTAGGGCTGCTGCTACCGGAAACAGAGAATGGAGTGGAGTTGCAATTCTGTATCCAGCCAGTAGCCGGGTTATATACATGCACAATTTCATTCAAGCTGTGTAATCCCTTCCATTCGGTGGCCGTGGTAGTACCATCAACCGGTAAACTCCAGTTCAGTTTTTTATCTCTGCGGGGAACATAATCGCCATGCCAGTAAGCAATATTTCCTTTGTTGTCTGCAAACACGGTGTTGTTGGAAGTATTTGCATACATCGACATATTCTTTTTATAATCGTCCATCCCTTTTGTTTTGGTACGCAAATAACTTTGCATTAAACTTTTTAAGGAACGGTTATAGCCCCGTACACTTATCCATTGCTCATTACGGTTGGCCATAATGGGGCCATGATGCGTATAATAAGTAGTAATTACTTTTGTTTGTATTACTTCATCTTTTTTATACCGAAGGGTAATTAGTTTTTGTGTAACTGGTTTTAATGCTTTATTGTATTCATAATAAAGCAGGTTATTTTTTCTCACAATTTTTTCTTTGTATAAATCAGCCACATCCACATTACTGGATGTATGCATCCAGCCGCAATGTTCATTAAAGCCCTGGTAAATGAAAAACTGCCCCCAGGTAACTGCACCATATACATTCAATCCTTCTTCACTTACTACCTGCACTTCGGGACGGAAATAAAAAGTTACATGCGGATTGATATATAGAATAGCATTGCCCGATTCGGTTTTGGATGGGGCAATGGCAAACCCATTAGAACCGATGTTTTGTTCTTCAAACAAACCTTTTGTTTTAGCAATCGTTGCTGCAGTATCACCGAGATAGAATTTTTTAACAT
>JAYSTT010000522.1:0-6064 GCA_043719495.1 Ferruginibacter sp.
CCCCGGGGCCCGTATAGTCTGGTGGAGAGTGATTGTTTACTAATGCAACAGCAACATCATTGGGTAATTGCCAGTTGTACAAAGGATATACCGTAACAACAGCAATTTCGTTTGTACTGAAATCTATATTATTGTAAACATTTTTATGAGAGTCTTCTAGTTTAACAAATTTATGTTCGTCGTTGCAGCAACCGCCTTTCTTTTCCTTCATGCCGCATTTTCCACACTTATCATTATTAGTTCTGTAAAAGTCCTGTCCTGCTTTTTTACCCATACAATAGTGTATTTCCATAGCTATCCCGCTGGAAACAACCATATACACTATTGTTAATATGCCGACTAATAATTTTTTCATTTACATTGTAAAGGTAGAACAGTTTATTAATAATGGTAAGCTTCTAATGTTAAAATATTATTCCGGATTCAATTCTCCCTTAAAAGAAGGAGGATATTAATTAACAAAATTCCATTGTATGCCAAAGCGGATGATGAGCCCCTGGGTGGGATAATGGGGGGCTGCAAAATTATTATTGGTAAAGCCAAAACCATCACTAAAACTAATTGTATTTAAGTTTTCGGTACGCAGGTAAGCTGTAAAAGCTTTAATTCTGAAATGAAAAAATGCGCTGATATCAGGCAGGTTTTTTAACTTAAAAGTATCCTGTACTGTAAACTGCCCCATAACCGGGGAATAATTATATGCTTCGTAAGGTGTATAATACCTTATTTCTAAACCAGTGCTTAAATTCAGGTTTTTATAAAAAACGCCTTCAAATGCCAAGCGGTTTCTTGTAAAAAGCAGCGGCACTTTTATTGGGGCACTGCCATCTGTTTGCTGTAAAACTGCATCAACATACCAGTTTAATTTTTTGGAAAGCTTTATTTTTTTTGATGCAGATAATTGCAACAGGTTAATCACTTTACTGCTCTGTGCAGTACGGTAATAATCAGAAAAATAAGCCAGGTTAGTTATAATATGATTTTTAAACCCCAGGCTTATAAAAGGATTTGTTGCTTCGGCACCAAAAGATAAAATATTTTCTTTTTTACTAATGGTAGCATTTTTAAAATTAAAAGCCGATAAACTATTGTAAATAAAAGACGGGCTTCGGTTTACATTGTTAAAAAACAACCTGACATTACCGAGCCTTTTGTTTAAATACCTGCCAATAGTTGCATAGGCACTATAATCGCCGCTGTTGAGACCATTAAGGTAAAACTGGCCTTTAAGTAACACATCCCACAATTTATTCCGTGTTTTGTTCCTATACTCGCCGTGGAGTATAATGTTGTAGTAATTTTTTGTTTCAATACCTGCAGCCCGGTAAAATTCAGCCTTAATATTTTCCAGCCTTGCTCCTGCCTGTAAAAACTGACCGGTATTTTTGGTATCCGGAAATTGCAGTAAAGAAAAATCATTACTGATTACGCTCCACTTTTCATGCACATACAAAGAATCAGTTACTCTCTTTAAAGTGGTATCATACCACTTTTTATAAATGATTGAGTCGGCCAGTAAATCGTTAAATAAATAATTATTATTACTGTAAGTAAAACTATACTGGGCCCTTAGCTTTGGATAAAATAAATATTCAGTTGTAGAATCATTAATGGCTATGGAATCGTTTTTACCTATATCATATGTTTGACGCAAAAAGAAAGTAAAGTCTTTATCAATATTACCAGTATTAACTTTTGTACTAAAAGGGCTGAAACTGGCATTGTTTGCATTCCCCAAATTTACATCTACAGAATATCTTTTCTTTTTATCGGGATTGCTTAAAGATGAATCAAATGTAATGCCTCCATTTTCCGAATTTTTTATAGTGTTACCCACCACTACAAAATAGGCAGCATATCTTTTTCTCTTGCCCTGATAGGTACTAAAGAGGCGATAATTTTTGTGGTTGGTGTTTTGTGTAACAAAAAACCCTGGTGCACTTATAAGGCGGTAATCAAAGCCAAAATTCCAGTTGGGCCTTGGGTTTTGTGTATGCAGGGCCTTTATCATTTGCTCTTTACCCGAAGCCAGCTGATAACTTAATTGAGTAAATGGTTTGGTGGTTTTATAAAATTTGGTCTCTTCTAATTTAAAACGGTACACATCAAAAGCATGAAAACCTGCATCCCAGCCGGGTGTAAGGTTTGGTGCATAAATTAATGGATAAGCAGCCGCACCGTGGTTGCCCAAATACTGCCAGCTTGATGGTATTGAAAAATATTTATCAAAATCATTTATGGAAGAATCTATCCTGATGATGCGGATAGAATCGATGTACTTGTAGGAAAGGCTTATAGAATCTTTTTTATCATCCCTGTGCTCAAAACCTAATGCATTATCTTTACCCGATTTGCCGGTATCAGTTTTGTTTTGCCCAGATGCCCCTCCAAATTTTGGTATTTTATTAAATGCAGGGTTCTGTGCAAAGCATACAGCTACAACAAAAACCATCATCAGCAGAATAACAAAATGCTTCATTAACTTTTTAACTTACAGTTGTGCAATAAGTTCTTTAAAAATATGAGTAAGTTTAGGCTCGGCATCTTTTGCAGCCTGCAGTACTTCTTCATGAGTAATGGTATTATGTTCTTCCCGTATGCCAATATCTGTAATTACACTTATGGCAAATACCGGCAAACCCATATGCACTGCTGTAATAACTTCCTGAACTGTACTCATACCCACGGCATCGCCACCAATATAACTTATTAATTTATACTCGGCCCTGGTTTCAAATGTAGGACCGGTTACAGCACAATACACGCCTTCTTTAATATCCAAATTTTCTTTAGCTGCAATAGCTTTTACTTTTTCAATTAAATTTAATTTATAAGGCTCACTCATATCCGGAAAGCGGGGGCCCAATTCGCTTATGTTTTTCCCCACCAGTGGATTGGGTGTAAAAAAACTGACATGATCTTTGATGATCATTAAATCTCCTATTTTAAAAGTTGGGTTAGTACCGCCAGCTGCATTAGTCAACAATAAAGTTTCGATACCCAAAAATTTCATTACTCTTATAGGAAAAACAACTGATTCAGTATTATAACCTTCGTAAAAATGAAATCGGCCAGCCATTGCTACTACATTTTTACCGCCAAGTTTGCCAAATATTAATTTACCACTATGCCCCTCTACAGTACTTACCGGAAAATGAGGAATGCTGCTGTAAGCAATTTCTTTTTTAACTTCAATTTGGCCAACAAAACTACCCAAGCCGCTGCCCAGTACAATACCCACAACAGGCTTTTCAATAATCTGTTCCTTTATAAAAGCAACTGCTTCATTAATTTTTGTTATCATTTTAATTACTTATTTTGATTATTATCTGCAAAGAACGCAAAAAAGAAACTGATAAAGCACAATTCAATTATGAAAATTAGAATTTCATTGTTATATTAGACTAACAATAATCATAACCTTATCTTAAATTTATTAAAATGGACACCGCAATATGGACGCTCATCGTCAGTAGTATACTTGCAGCAATTGGCTGGTTATTTAAAACTGAAAGAGAAAAAAGAAGAGTGGTAGAAAACCAGCTATCTGATAAAAAATACAGTGTTTATCAATCCATTATTGAGTTATTTATTGAAATACTAAACAGTGTAAGACTGAATAAACCACTGGATGCAGAATACCGGGATGCTAAAATGATAAATATAATGAAGGATTTAATCATTTATGGATCGGACTCTGTATTAAAAAAATTTTCTTTCTATAAACAAAATGCAACACCAACCGATCCTATAAGGGCCCTGAAATTATATTACGATGTAATGATTGAAATAAGAAAAGATATGGGGCATCCTAAAACAATAGCCAATGAAGATGATTTGCTGGGCATGTTTATAATAGATTATCCAAGTTTCAGGCAACAAATTATGGATATGAAATAACAGTACAAATAAATATAATCACTTAATTTAGCAAAAAAATTATTCTATTTATGAATCTTCACGAATACCAGGCTAAGGAATTACTTAAAAAATACAATGTACCTGTACAGGAGGGCATTGCCTGCAACACGGCAAATGAAGCAGAAGAAGCTTACCGTCAAATTCATACACAATACAGCAGTAAATTTGCAGTGGTAAAAGCACAAATACATGCCGGCGGACGAGGTAAAGGAAAAATTGCCGGTACCGAACAGCGTGGTGTGGCCGTAGGTAAAAATGCAGAAGATATAAGAACCATTGCTCAAAATATTATTGGAGGCACATTGGTAACTATTCAAACTGGCGAAGCCGGTAAAGTTGTAAACAAGGTTTTAGTGGCACAGGATGTTTATTATGAAGGCGCCAGCCCGGTTAAAGAATTTTATTTATCCATTTTGCTGGACAGAAGCAAAGGGCAAAATGTGGTAATGTACAGTACTGAAGGTGGAATGAATATTGAAGATGTAGCACATGATACTCCCGAAAAAATCTTTAAAGAATGGGTTCATCCTGGTGGAGGTTTACAGGGATTTCAGGCCCGTAAAATCGCTTTTAATTTAGGCCTTAGTGGTGGGGCATTTAAAAGTTGTGTAAAATTTGTAACTAATTTATATAATGCCTATGTTGGTTTAGATTGCGCCATGTTGGAAATAAACCCCATGTTTAAAACAAGCGATGATAAAATAATTGCAGTTGATTGTAAAATGAATATTGATGATAATGCCTTAATGCGCCACCCGGATGTAACAGCATTACGTGATGTTAGCGAAGAAGACCCTACAGAAGTAGAAGCAGGAAAATTTAATTTAAACTTTGTAAAATTAGATGGAAATGTGGGCTGTATGGTAAATGGAGCAGGTCTTGCCATGGCAACTATGGATATGATTAAATTAAGCGGTGGTGAACCTGCTAATTTTTTAGATGTAGGTGGTACAGCTAATGCGCAAACAGTGGAAGCCGGTTTTAGAATTATTTTAAAGGACCCTAAGGTAAAAGCTATTTTAATAAATATTTTTGGGGGCATTGTACGCTGCGACCGTGTGGCGCAGGGTGTTATTGATGCTTACCAGAGTATTGGCAACATAAACATTCCGATTATTGTACGCTTACAAGGTACAAATGCCGATGTAGCAAAAAAATTAATTGACGAAAGCGGGCTAAAAGTGCAGAGTGCTATTTTATTGAGTGAAGCTGCAGCACTGGTGAATAAGGCAGTGGCATAATTCCTTCATTTCAAGCAATGAGAAATACATATATCCCATTTTTATTAATGGGATTTTTTTTGTGTGTAAAGAGGAAATATTTGTTTACTATATAGTAATTGACGTGCAAAAGAATGAGTACCATCCAACAATGTTTGAAATGATTATTTTTCTCCATTGCGGATAATAGCACTTCTATTTAGTTTTGAATGCGGCTTTTGAATGATTGAGAGCATAAATGTTTATCCCGGTATTTTAAAAATTAAAATATGCTTTTGCATTATAATAACAAATATTCTGAATTACACTACCAATCCATTTTTCATCATTGGGTAAAATTCCGTTTTCCATTTCAGCTCCAAGTAAATTACACAATATTCTTCGGAAGTATTCATGACGGGAATAAGAAAGAAAACTCCTGCTATCAGTTAACATTCCAATAAATGTGCTTACAATACCCATATTAGACAAGGCATTTAATTGTTTTTCCATACCATCTTTCTGATC
Organism: Ferruginibacter sp.; assembly: GCA_043719495.1. Taxonomy (GTDB): domain Bacteria; phylum Bacteroidota; class Bacteroidia; order Chitinophagales; family Chitinophagaceae; genus Ferruginibacter. Next base: position 5,649 of record JAYSTT010000522.1, read on the forward strand.
TAAAAACCACCAACCCGAACCGTATTGAATTTTTCCTTTTGTAATACCATCATTAAAATTTCCACACATAGATGCAAATACTTCATTATCTGCCGGATTAATATTGTACAAAATTGTTTTAGCCAGTTCGTTACGCTGATCCAATGCATTTAAAAAATTTGACAATGCTGCTGCATGAGAAAAATCACCAATAGAATCAACGCCTGCATCTGCGCCCAATAAATTTAATAACCTGCTGTTATTATTACGTAATGGGCCTAAATGAAATTGTTGCACCCACCCTTTTGCATGATACATTTTGCATAGTGAAAGCAATACAGCTCCTGCAAAAAGTTCGGGTTGAGAAAACGCTGCTGCGTTTTTATCTTCAATAAATTGTACAAATTCTTTTTCGATTGCAGGAGTTAAAATAAACT
>JAYSTT010000523.1:0-14694 GCA_043719495.1 Ferruginibacter sp.
AGGTGCTGCTGCTAAAAGACTTGCGCCGGCATCTAAACGTCCACTTCCTAATAAACCTGTCCAAATATTATTATCGTACACCCCATATATATTTGCGGCATTATTTTTCAAATAATTTTTTATTGCCGGGAAGCCAGGAAGGCGGGAAGTTTTTTAAGAAAGACGGGTGGGAATATTTTTTTAACTGTTTTGCCGGGAAGACAGGAAGGCGTTTATAAAATAGAAAAGCGCTTTCGTTTGTTTGGAAATAGCAACTAACCAACCTGCCCTTGCCGACAGGCTTTATCAATTATTCTTTCTGCCTCGTATCAATCACAATCGTAACCGGTCCATCATTCAGCAATTCTACTTTCATATCTGCACCAAATATCCCGGTATAAATTTTTTTACCCAAATCATTTTCTAATTGTACAATCATTTTTTCATACAGCGGTATTGCTACATCAGCCTTGCTTGCTTTTATGTAAGAGGGACGGTTGCCTTTTTTTGTTGCGGCATGTAAAGTAAACTGGCTTACTAATAAAATATCGCCATCAATATCTTTTACAGAAATGTTGGGTATTTTATTTTCGTCATCAAAAATGCGGAGGTTAATAATTTTGTTGCTCAACCATTCAATATCATCAACGGTATCTGCATCTTCTATACCAACAAAAACAAGTAAACCTTTTTTAATAGCCGATTTTATTTTGCCATCAATTGTTACACTTGCATGTATTACCCTTTGTATTACTGCTCTCATAAATAATTAAGATAATTAAAGATACAACCTGACCTAAAACAATTTTAAAAATTAAACCGTCAATGTAAAAAAAATGACTTTACTTTTTTTACAAAACCTGTAAAACACCCTAAAATCAGCCCAATGAAACTTTTATGAAAATTCCAAGACTTTAAACAAACATTTTTATAAAAAGATGGGGAAAAGTGAGCAAAACCAATACAGGGTTGAGTCTGTTAAATTATCCACTAAAATTGTCCACAAGTGTTAATATTAAAAAGTTTGTTTGTTCACTTACAACAAATATTTTCGTTGGCTTAACAATTACTTAACCCACTTTCAAGCACTAGTTATATGTCAACCTCAAAAAAGCCAATCATCCAGGCGCTGCAGTTTAGCCGCCAGTTTACCAAAGAAGCTGTTAGCCCATACGATATGTTCGAATACGATTATCGTACTTCTGTAATTAAAAACCCCACAGGAGAAGTTGTATTTCAAATGGACAATGTTGAAGTACCCAAACAGTGGAGCCAAATTGCAACAGACATCTTAGCACAAAAATATTTTAGAAAAGCCGGCATACCAAAAGCCGATGGAACCAGTGGAAGGGAAACAACCGTTAAACAGGTTGCCCACCGCATGGCACATTGCTGGCGTGTGTGGGGTGAAAGATATAATTATTTTGCAACTCCCAAGGATGCAGAAGTGTTTTACGATGAATTGGTGTACTCTATTTTAAATCAGGCCTGCGTACCTAACAGTCCGCAATGGTTTAACACCGGCTTGCATGAAGTGTATGGCATTACCGGAAAACCACAGGGGCATTATTATGTAGATGCTGTTGACGGGCAATTAAAAAAATCGGCTAACGCTTACGAGAGGCCGCAACCACATGCCTGCTTTATTTTAAGTGTAGAAGATGATTTAGTAAACGAAGGCGGCATTATGGATTTGTGGGTACGTGAAGCAAGGATTTTTAAATATGGCAGTGGCGTAGGCACCAACTATAGCAGCATACGTGGCGAAGGCGAAAAATTAAGTGGCGGTGGAACAAGTAGCGGCTTAATGAGTTTTTTAAAAATTGGCGACAGGGCAGCAGGTGCAATTAAAAGTGGTGGCACCACACGCCGTGCTGCTAAAATGGTTTGTTTAGATTTAGACCATCCAGAAATTGTAGAATTTATTACCTGGAAAACAAAAGAAGAAGATAAAGTAGCTGCGTTAATTGCTGCAGGTTATGCAAGCGATTATGAAGGCGAAGCCTATAAAACTGTAAGCGGACAAAACAGTAACAACTCTGTTCGTATCCCCAACTCTTTCTTTAATATTTTAGATGAAGACGGTGACTGGGAATTAAAAGGCAGGAGCGATGGTAAAGTGATGAAGAAAATAAAAGCCAAAGAATTATGGGATAAAATTAATCATGCAGCATGGCGCTGTGCCGATCCGGGTACACAATACGACACTACAATTAATGAGTGGCATACCTGCCCCGAAGGTGGGCCAATTAGAGCAAGTAACCCTTGCAGCGAATACATGTTTTTAGATAACACGGCTTGCAACTTAGCCAGTGTTAACCTGCGCCAGTTTTTTGAAGAGAGCACAAATACTTTTGATGTAAAAGGTTTTGAACATACCTGCCGTTTATGGACAGTAGTTTTAGAAATTTCTGTTTTAATGGCGCAGTTTCCCAGTAAAGAAGTAGCACAATTAAGCTACGATTACAGAACATTAGGTTTAGGTTTTGCCAACTTAGGCAGTATGTTAATGGTAAGCGGTATTGCTTACGATAGCGAAGAAGCAAGGGGTATTGCAGGCGCCATTACCGCAATTATGACGGGTGTTGCTTATAAAACATCTGCAGAGATGGCAAGTTTCCTTGGTGCTTTTGATAAGTACGAAGAAAACAAAACACATATGCTACGTGTAATGCGTAACCACCGTGCCGCTGCTTTAGATGCACAAGATGCGTATGAAGAAATAGAAATAAAACCACAGGGTATTAATGCAAAATATTGCCCCGATTATTTATTAACTGCTGCTACCAATGCATGGAACGATGCAGTACAGTGGGGCGAAAAATATGGCTACCGCAATGCACAAACTACCGTAATTGCACCAACAGGTACCATTGGTTTGGTAATGGATTGCGATACTACCGGGGTAGAGCCAGATTTTGCTTTAGTTAAATTTAAAAAATTAAGCGGTGGTGGTTATTTTAAAATCATTAACCAAAGTGTGCCTGCCGCATTGCGTAATTTAAAATACAGCGAAAGCGAAATTGAAGAAATAGTAAATTATGCAAAAGGCCATGCATCATTAAACAGCTCCCCTTTTATTAATGCAAAATCATTAATGGAAAAAGGCTTTACCACAGAAGATATTGAAAAGGTAAATAAAGTTTTAGGTGCTGCATTTGAAATTGGTTTTGTATTTAACGTTTATACCTTAGGCGAAGATTGTTTGCAACGCCTTGGTTTTAAACCAGAGCAGTACAATGATTTTGGCTGGAGTTTATTAGAAGCATTAGGGTTTAACGATGAAGAAATTGATGCAGCTAATACTTACGTTTGTGGCACAATGACAATTGAAGGCGCACCTTATTTAAAAGACGAACATCTTTCTGTTTTTGATTGCGCTAATAAGTGCGGACAAATTGGCCAGCGTTACATTCATGCACATGGCCACATACGCATGATGGGTGCAGCGCAACCTTTTTTAAGCGGTGCAATTTCTAAAACAATCAACCTGCCCAACGAAGCAACACAAGAAGAAATTGCCGATGCCTACAGGATGAGTTGGGAGCTGGGCTTAAAAGCCTGTGCCATGTACCGTGATGGTTCTAAACTTTCGCAACCATTAAGTAACAAGAGCGATAAGAAAAAGAAACTGGATGAAACCATCAGCGAAGAAAACGCAGCAGCTTTAGCAGCCGATATTTCTACCATGGTGGATATGGGTAAATTAACCATTGATGATTTGCTGGATGAAATGAACAAGAGGGTGCAAAGCAGTGCCGATACTACATTAAAACGCCAGCTTGCCATGATTGTAGAGCGCAGGGCTTTACCGGCAAAACGCAGGGGCTTTAATCAAAAAGCAAAAATAAACGGACAAACTTTATTTTTACGCACTGGCGAATATAACGATGGTACTTTAGGCGAAATTTTTATTGATATGGCAAAAGAAGGTGCTACCATGCGTAGTATGCTCAACTGTTTTGCCATCGCCATTTCTATCGGCCTGCAATATGGTGTGCCTTTAGAAGAGTATGTAGAAAAATTTGTGTTCACCCGTTTTGAACCAAGTGGCATGGTAGATCATCCAAATATTAAATCGGCTACTTCTATTGTAGATTTTATGTTCCGCTCACTGGCGTACGAATATTTGGGCCGCAACGATTTAGTGCATGTATTGGATAAACCCGAAGTGCAAAATTTATGTAACGAAGCCTGGGACGAAAACACCCCTACTATCGGCGACCGTAAGCCGGAGTTAAGCGAAGTACGTGTGGTGGGCAGTGCAGCGCCGCAGCCGGTAAAAGCAGCACACCGCATTGCATCTATACAAAAAGTACACAACCCAATGGATGCCGTAAATGCTGCTGCTAAAAGTATGCAAAGCGATGCACCGGCCTGTAACACCTGCGGCCATATAACTGTACGCAGCGGTACTTGCTATAAATGTTTGAATTGTGGAAATAGTATGGGTTGCAGTTAAGATTAGAACAGAACACAAGCACATATAAAAAGCCATCAGCGTAAAAGCTGGCGGTTTTTAAAGAAATTAAATTAAAGGGCATAAAAAATCCCGGCTCGTAACCGGGACTAAAAGAAGAAAAATCTTTTCAATTCGATTTTCAAATATAGGATTAGATTCCTTCTCTCTCCAAAAGATTTTCTTCTTTTTTATCCCCATTATAAATGACTTGTTAAAAAGATACTATTGTCTTTTAACAGTATGCCGACATATAAAAAAAATGCAGTGAGGCTGAAACTCACTGCAAAATTGTGAATGAGAACCCTAGGTAAGGTTCGTTAGAAGGTTTGTCACCTACTCTACTATTCACATTTTGAAAAATTAGGGATAAGTAAAAATACATTTCAAAGTCTAACAGACAAAAATGTAAGCCATTTTTTCAAAAAAAAATGCTTCGGCCAATATGGTTTATGGGGTCGTTAAGATTTTCTAAAGGGGAACCTAAAAAATAAAGATTATGGCAAAAAAGTCAAATCAAGGGAATCAACATGTAGTCCCTCACAATGGACAATGGGCAGTTGTGGGTGCAGGTAATAGTCGAGCCACTGTAGTAGTAAATACACAGCAACAGGCTATCAGTGCTGCAAAGCCAATTGCTACCAATCAAGGTGGTGATGTTGTTATTCATAACACCCACGGAAAGATCCGTGAAAGAAATAGTTATGGTAATGATCCTTTTCCTCCTAAAGGCTAAAAATAAAGCCCCACTAGGGGCTTTATTTTGTAGTACTCAGATTATTATTAATAAACTAAAATAAAAAAAATGAGTTATAAAGATAAAACGTATATCATATTCGATGGGGATAAAGATAGATGGGCATATGCAAATATGAAAGGATGGAAAACGCTTGAACATATCGACTTTGATTTTGAAGACGCTCATGCAGAATATACTTTAACCAGCAATGCAAGTGATGAGACATATATTAAAAGTAAACTAAAAAATCGCTTTAAAAATGCCTGTCAAGTTCTTGTAATTATTGGCGAATCAACTAAAAACTTACATAGATATGTAAGATGGGAACTTGAAGTTGCTCAAAGTCTAAATCTTCCAATTATTGCTATCAATCTTAATGGAGATAGGAAGCAAAATAATAACACTTGCCCACCCATAATTAGAGATACATATGTCGTCCATATTCCGTTCAGAATGAAAATAATAAAATATGCGTTAGATCAATTTTCAGGACAATTTAAAAGTAAAATTTCAAACACAATGATTGGAGGTAGAATTTATGCGGACAATGTTTATGAATCTCTTGGATTAAATTAATCCACTTTTCGTAGTCAGTTGGTTTTATAACCAACGACGAATTTTAGTCATACTTCCGATTTTTTTAAAACTTCGAAAGCCTTCTATATTATTTGTTCCTCATAAAATCCCTCAAATAGCTGCAACAGCTGAATGCCTCTTTATAAAATGGGGTGTTGCCATATTCTTTTATCAACTGTGGAAAATATTTGCTGCGTTTATATTGCCAGCCCCATCGGGGCAATAGATTGGTAGAAATATAAAAATTAGTATAAAGAAAGTCCCATAGGGACGACACTTTAGCATCAAGCAGCACTTTTATTAGGTTAAGGATATTTCAAATAATAAAATACCCGATTCCAGTTCCCTCTCCTTTGGAGAGGGGTTGGGGTGAGGTCATGACAAACGCTTAACTTAATGACATTGCCCGATAAGACAATAGAACGAAATGCTTTGCAACAAAACGTTTTGAATATTATTTTTTTATGATGAAAATTTAACAAATAATAGGATAACTCTATTAGCCATTCGCTAGTACATTGATTATTTTTGAATAAACAAACTGTTATGAAAATTTTTATCCCGATAATATTTATAGTTATTTGCTCTTGCAATGTAACAGAAAATAAAAAGAATGAAGTGCCTGGTAAGGCTTTACAAGACTCATCAAAAATATTGCAAACACCCTCTGGTAAAACGATAAATTTAATAGATGGGTATCAGGTAACAGATACTGTAAATGATTATATACTTTTTCCACTACAGATAAAAGATGCTAAGGATGAGGAAGAACCAGCTTTGAGTTTTAGTAAACAAAGAGGGGAGGGTAGTTTGTATTGGAATGTGGTATTTTATAATTATAAAACCAGCGAATCTAAATTGCTGGAACCAACAAAAAAAATACTAATTGGCGGATATAGTTTTGATTATTATAGCAGCTATCCTAATAATGCAGTTTCAGCCGGGAGTATAGAAACACATAAGGAAACACCGTATATTTTTTACACCGTTTATTCGGATGATTATAATCGAGATAAAAAATTAGGGACAGACGACCCTGCATACTTTTACGTAAGCAATGATGATGGAAGTAATTTTAAGCAGGTATCACCCCAAAATATTTCTATTACCCAAAAAACATTTCCAAAAAACAATTCATTTTTATTATTAGAAGGTTTGAAAGACAGTAATAACGATAAAAAATTTGATTCAGATGACGAGAAAGTATATTACAAAGTAAACATGACAGACACGGCTTTAAAAGTGGAAGAGATTTTTAACCCATCATTTAAAATTTCCCTCAAAAAATTATTTGATAAAAATTGGAAGAAGTAAAATTTGCATGCAAAAAATATTTTACATTTCAAACACAACCGGTTTGTTTACTAATTCGTATTTTTCATTTAGTACACTGGCATTAATAAATGTAATACCTGATTTTTTTGTGGTGCCATAGGCTTCATGTATATGCCCACAAATATGTACTTTAGGTTTTATCACCTTAATGGTTTCCAATAAATCTTCGCAGCCAGCATTGTGGCCATCTATTGTAGCATCAAGTATATTATATGCAGGGCCATGTGTAATTAATATATCAGTGCTGTGTGGAATTAAATCCCAATGTTTTTTTATTGCTGCGCCACGGTGCCTGTTAAAAGCCCAGTTGTAAAACCAGGGAGAAATGGGGGAGCCCCAAATTTTTATGCCATCGAAAATAACTTCGCTGTCATTTAAATATGCGATACCAGCAGGGATTATTTTATTAATTATATCCTCTGGCTCCCTCTCAAAGAAAAAATCATGGTTACCGGCAATTAAAATTTTATATTTAAAATCTTGTACGTTAAACCAATTTAGAAAATTGGTTACTTCAAAAATTAATCCCCTGCCGCTTATATCACCAGCATGTATCAACACATCACCCTTGGGGAGTTGTAATTTTTCATGCTTACCATGTGTATCAGAAATTGCAATAAATTTCAAGTAGCTAATTTAAATTATTTACGCCTCACAAAATCCCTCAAATAGCTGCACCTATTAAATGCCTCTTTATTAAATGCTGTGTTGCTATATTCTTTTATCAACTGCGGAAAATATTGGCTGTGTTTAAAATCTAAAAAATATTTTTGGTCGGCAGCATCCATTTTATCGTAGTTGCTGGAGTACTCCTCATATTGTGGCCGGTGCAATTGTTTTTGGCTGCACTTGGCCATCATAAATAAACAACGGGCTTTAAAGTTTTTATCGGCGCTTGCATCCATTGCTTTTTCAAAATATTCTTTTGCTTTAAAGCAACCATAATATTCTTTTTTAAAACTGGTAGCGTCAATGGGGATATAATAACCATCACTGCCGCTGCGGTAGTACTGCACCAGCTTCCAGGCATGGCCATAATACGTCATGTTATAAAAACCATTGGCCATTTTGTATAAATGTTTTGCAGCATTGGCTTTATCAGTTTCGCTTAGTTTTTGCAGGCGTAGCATTTCGGTTGCAAAAGCTAATTTGGTAGTGGTAAATTTTGCCTCGGTAGATAGAGGTTCTTCCTGATCGTACAACAAATCAACAAAAGGATTAGTATTAATTATGCTCGTTTTTTTATCCGTAGATTTTTTAAACCACACAATAGCGTTTGCATAATCATAATCCCTTAAATAAGCTGTGCCTGCAAAATCTGTAACGTCCGATTTTTTTAAAGAGTTGTGATTGATAAGATACGCTTCAAACTTATTTGGTTGTTTACGGTCCATCAAAGCAAATAGTTTTTCAACATCTTTACTTACTACATTATTTCTTAAAAAATCAACAGCATTACTAAAGCCATAATAATTATTTTTGCCTTTCATAATATAATCAGCCGCACCAATAGCCAGTGCCTCTTTATGTATGTCGCCCTGTTGGTGGTAGCGCCCTGCTAAAATTTCACTCATCAGGTTGCGGTAAAATTTTTGCCACTCGTTTATATAATAGTAATCTGCATTAAGGGGTATTTCTTTTTTTGCTTTTTCTTCCAGCCATTGTATCGATGGTAAAAGTTTTTCCTCAAAAGTAGCATCAATTTTATCTTTTTCATTTATGGTAACTAATAAATTGGTTAAAGCCCACTGGTCTTTTACTTTTTGTGTAAGCCCCATTTTTTGGGCAGCGGTTAAATATTTTTTTGCAGTAGCATAATCTTTTAAAATATAAGCAACATAAGCAGCTCCAGTTTCAAAGAGACCAGCGTTTTTTACTTTACCATTACTTGCAACTTCAAGTAAAAAACCCAGTAGTTCATTTGCATTTTTACTATTTACTTTATCTGTACTGTCTGTACCGCTTTCATTCCACGAAAAATATAAAGCCTTACCGCCTTTTTCTTTTTGTAATAATGGCGTAAGGTATTTTTCTTCCAGTTTATTTATTTCCCTTACAGCTAATACTTCCAGCACATCGGCACTTGCATCAAGTTTGTAAATTTCTTTCATGCTGCTTATTTCGTTAGCAGAACTGCCAATGGCAAACATTGCAAGCATGGCCGCTTTTTCGCTATTGGTTTTACATGATTGCAAATAATTACTTTGCGGCGTATTATATTTTACGCTCCACTTAAAACCTAAATAGTTGGAAATTCTTTTTGCAGTTGTTGCACTAAATGCCTTGCTAAATAAATAAGCAGCTTGTTTGTCTTGTCCGGTTCTAAACAAAGCACCGGCTTTTAATGCAATGCATAAAGGTTGCAATACACTGTTGCCAGTAATGTTTGCAGCATAATCATCGTACCATTTAATTACATCGTTGTAGCGGTTACTATAATAGGCAAGGCGCAAAATCTGATAAGTGTATTTTAATTTAAAAAAATCTTTTTTTGCAACTGCTAAAAGTTGCTGCCCGCTTTTAATTAATTTACCCATTGCTAAAGAATCCCTTTTTGGTGCTTCCCAGTAATCGGCGCCGCCTGTTACAAACGGTTCCACTTTTTTTGCATACATTATATAACCCAGTCCTTCCAAATCTTTCTGCTGTAAAAAATAATTAGTCATGCTGTTTTTCTTTACCGAATCCGGTATTGCAAGTGGTTGGTTTTTTTCGATATTAAAATACAGGTTGTTTAAATCCTTCCAAACAAATTTGGTTACCAATTTTTTTGCATCAGCTTCTGTTACACTGTTGCCGCAATAAGCAGCCCATTCATTGGCCAGTATATCGCTTGTTTCTACAGGTTCTGTTTCATCGTACAAAAAATTGTAGCCGGTATAATAAAAAGGTTTGTAGCCTTTTGCATCGGGTAAATTTTGATGAAAAAAAGAAGTGTAATAATCGTATGGGTCTGCATCGGGGCCACAACCAATAATATTTTGAGGAAAAGAAACTAAAGCTGTGCTAACGCATACTATTGTAAATTGTTTCCAGTTCATGTAATGTATATTTTTTTAAAATTACAGAATCTAAATGGTAGAGCGATACCCTTGGCCTAGTATTTTTTAGCCGTTTATTAATTTCGCCTGCGGCAGATAAAATTTCACTGTATCCGCTTTGTTCATCTCTCAATACATCGCCTTTTTTAAAATTGTAACCTGCAAGTAAAGTATCTTTTAAAATTGTAAACCGGTTATCATTTTTTAAAGTAAAAGAGTTGTTGAAAAGGGTATCGGGTAAGTTTTCAATTAATCCTATGTAAACATTTTTTCTAAATAAAACTTTCCAGTCAAACAAAGGCAAAGCAACATCTAATGGCAAAGGATAATTAGCAAGGGTGCCAACATACTTTTTCAACTCTTCTGTTTCAATAATAGAATTTTTGGTTGCAGGATTTTTAAGGTTACCCATATTGTAGCACATCAGTAAACCTTTATCAACAGGCGGTACACCGGTTTTAGAAAGAAATTTTATTTGGTGCAAACGGATGGTTGCCGAAATAGGAATTGCTGTATTTTTCCAAAGGGCATTTATTTTTTCCAGCAATAAAAAATAATTACTTCTGGTGCTTGCCGTCCAGTCGCAATCAATTTGAATTTCTGTTAAGTTATTAAAACCATTGCTGTTAATAATTTCATGTACCAGCTTAAAAATATTATTGGCCAGTTCTGTAATTTGCGATGAATGAATTTTTTGTATGCATTCATTGGTAATAAACACCGTTGGAATAACACTAAATTCTTGTGGCAGTGTAAAATTGTTTGCCTGTAGTTTAGCAAGTGGTGCAGGCGTTTGTGCTTCATCATTCCAGCCCACATCAAAAAATTTAATGTACAGTGTTTTTATGTTCAATGAATCCAATCGTTGCTTTTCAAAATCAGTTAATTTAAAAATCGATTTCCAGTAATAAAATGAACGTTCTATTTTTCTTTCTTCTCTTTTTGGGGTGCAGGAGAAAAATAAACCTACCAAAAGCAACGTAAGCTTTACAGCGGCATTGCAAACTTTGTACTTATATTTGTTGGCTCTTAATTTAAAAGTCATAATATCAAAAATATGTTAATTAAAAAATTATTTACCACTTTCTTTTTATTGATAGTAATGACTGCTGCTGCACAAATTAAAAGCGGTATTTTAAGTGGCCCATGGGCAGGTAATGTAGAATTGCGTAATGCAACAATATGGGCAGAAGTTACAGCAGATACAAAATCTGTAGCAATTAAATTTAATGCAGTAAACGGAGATAAAAATGCCAGCGGATTAGAATCGGGAACTGTCTTGTACAAAGGGGAATTGGGAAAAGATTTTAATCCGGTAAAAGTGGAACTTAATGGATTAAAAGTAAATACTACTTACATATATTCGATAATTGTAAATGGAAAACCTGCTGCAGTTTTATTTCCTGCAAAATTTACCACAAAAGATTTATGGCAGTTTCGTAAACCTGCGCCCGACTTTAGTTTCCTTACCGGAAGTTGTGCGTATTTTAATGAACCTGAATTTGACAGGCCGGGAAAACCATATGGCGGCGACTCTTCTATTTTTGAAACAATGGCTGCCACTCCTGCAGCATTTAATTTGTGGTTGGGTGATAACTGGTACACGAGGGAAGTGGATTATTTTACAAAATGGGGATTAAATTACCGGGCAAGCCTTACAAGAAGATTACCTATGCTGCAAAAATTTATGGCAGTTATGCCACAATATGCTATTTGGGACGATCATGATTATGGGCCCAACGATGCAGGGAAAAGTTATATTTTAAAAAATGAAAGCCGGAAGATTTTTAATGATTACTGGTGCAACCCCAGCAGTGGCGAAAACGAAAAAGGTATTTACTCTTTAATAAATTACAGTGATGTAGATATTTTTTTAACTGACGACCGCTTTTTTAGAAGTGAAGATAAAACCGCTGACAGCATTAACGGAAAGCCTAATGCAGGTAAATCCTATTTTGGTAAAATGCAAATGGAATGGTTAAAGAATGCTTTACTATTTAGTAATGCCACTTTTAAAATAATTGCTACCGGCAGCCAGGTATTAAATCCTTTTTCAACAGCCGAGTGTATGAAGAGTTACAGTGCAGAATATATTGAGCTGATGAATTTTTTGGCAGATCAAAAAATAAGAGGCGTATTATTTTTTACAGGCGACAGGCACCATAGCGAAGTATTAAAATTGGATAGGCCGGGTTTATATCCTTTATACGATATCACTTCATCTCCGTTTACAGCAGGGATTGCAAAAGTACGTGGCGCCGAATTAAATAATCCTGCAAGAATAAATGGCACATTGGTAGAAGAACAAAATTTTACTAAAGTTTCTGTAAGTGGTAAAAGAAATGAGCGCATTATGAAAGTTGAATTTATAGGCATCACAGGAAACACATTAGGAGAATGGAGTGTTAGTGAAAAAGAAATAACCACGCTAAAAGAAAAATAAATTATACAAATTATTTTATGACATCCCAATTTTTCACTTACAACAAACCAAAGGTAATTCAGGCGCTGCGTTATCATTTTATTACCCGGCCCGAAATTAAAATAATGATAATACTGGTAAATGTTTTTGCCATAGTTTCTGCTGCGTTATTTTTCTTTAAAAAAGTATCTCCGTTTGCATTTTCAATTAGTTCCCTGTTATGGTTTGGGTTGATGATTGTGTTTTGGTTTGTACTGCCTCAAATGATTTATAAAAAATCGCCCACGTTTCAGGACAGGCTTCAGGCAATATTACTGACTGATGAGTTCCGTATTGAAAATGAAAGAGGTGGAAGAAGCTGGCCCTGGGCCGAATTTAGCACCTGGATGGAGAGTCCGCACTTTTTTCATTTGTACTTTAACAGCCGTTCTTTTTTTATTGTGCCAAAAGATGCCTTTAAAGACGATGATGTATATGAAGCAAGAAAAATATTTAAGGAGAAGATAGTTAAAGGTTGATAGTTGAATGTTGATGGTTTGAAGCCTGAGTAATCTGGCATCATACTTTTAGGGCAACCTATTATGTTTTAAGCTTTAAATTTAAAAAACCATCAACATTCAACTTTCAACTATTTTATAATTTCTTCTCCATTACATGATGCGGCACATTAACTTCAATAAACCCATCGCCATTTACTTTAAAGCCAAATTTTTCGTAAAAACCAATGGCCGTATCACGGGCATGCATCATTAATTTTTTATAGCCTCTATCCCTTGCCACTGTTTCAGCAAAACTCATCATACTGGCTCCAATACCCTTGCCCTGTAAATTATTTTGAACAGCCATCTGGCGTAATTTTATGGTGGAATTGTCCTGTTGGGTAAGCAGGCAGCAGGCTAATATTTTATCCTCATCAAAAGCCCCTATTAAAATATCTTCTTTTTCTTTGGCCAGTTCTTCATCAGTAAAACTAAGTCCAAGCGGTTTACGCAGTATTTCCATTCGCAAAGCCACCATTTGCTGGTATTCTTTGGAGCCGTGGTCTATTTGTTTTAAGGCCATAACAGTTTGGTTTTAGTAAAGTATTGATGTTTTTGCCGGCGCTGGAAATACAATATACAATTTTTTTTAAAAACCCTGCCCTTAACTATCCAGCTTCATATAAGGCAAATAAAGCATTAGAAAAATGCAATAATAAAAAGATTGTTTTGCTATAATTTATATTTCTTTGTAATTATAGCAAAATGTATATTTTTGCAACCAGTATAAACTAAATTTTAAAATTATGTCAGACATTGCAACAAGGGTAAACAAAATAATTGTTGACAAATTAGGGGTTGATGAAGCAGAAGTTACCACCGAAGCTTCTTTTACTAATGATTTAGGTGCCGATAGCTTAGACACCGTTGAACTTATTATGGAATTTGAAAAAGAATTCAATATTTCAATTCCTGATGAGCAGGCCGAAACCATCACTACTGTTGGACAGGCTGTTGCTTACTTAGAAGAACATGCTAAGTAATTAATTTAATTATCACAGGCAATTTATGGTATTAAAACGAGTTGTAGTTACCGGTTTGGGAGCACTAACTCCATTGGGCAAAACTCTTGAAACATATTGGCAGGGTTTGGCTGATGGGGTTAGCGGTTGTGATTTTATCAAACAATTCGATTGTAGTAAGTTTAAAACCAGGTTTGCCTGTGAGGTTAAAGATTTTGAACCCACCGATTACCTCGAACGTAAGGAAGCCCGTAAAATTGACCGCTTTACCCAATTTGCTTTAATTGCAAGTGACGAAGCGATTAAAGATGCCAGCATCAGCAAAGAAAATGTTGATGTTGACAGGGTAGGAGTAATTTTTGCCAGTGGCATTGGCGGCATCACCACTTTTTTTGAAGAAGTGAGCAACTTTGCTTTAGGTGATGGAACTCCCCGTTACAATCCCTTCTTTATTCCTAAAATGATTCTGGATATTGCTGCCGGGCAGATATCTATGCGGCATGGTTTTAGAGGTCCGAATTATGCTGTGGTTAGTGCCTGTGCGAGCAGCACTAATGCAGTTATTGATGCTTTCGACAATATAAGATTAGGGAAGGCTGATATAATTGTTACCGGTGGCAGCGAAGCCGTTATCAGTTCGCC
>JAYSTT010000524.1:0-2501 GCA_043719495.1 Ferruginibacter sp.
TCAATGAACACCGGTTGTTCGCTGGATAACCAACTGTCAACGGCCAATTCTTCATTTTCAATCTGCCCTTTAGCAATATCAAGCAGGTTTTCAAAAGTATAGCTGGTGCCATTTTTTAAAAGATATTCCCTGGCATATTCTTTAACCCATATTGTATTATAGTGTGCAGCAAGTTGCTCACATAAAGTACTTTTTCCGGTACTTTCCGGTCCTATTATCACCACTCTTTTAAACATTATCTTTTCGGTATTTATTAAGCTCAATGATAAAAGTAGCTACAAAAAATACCAATAATAACAAACGAATGCCCAGCCTGAAATTATCTTTTGTAGGAGAGGCAATGCTATACACAACAAATATTATTATTAATACCGCTTTTATAATTAGTGATAGTTTTTTATTTAACATTCCACCTGGGTTTTGTTTTTAATACTTTTTTAAATATAGGGCAGCTTTTATGATGTGCGCCGGGTAAATAGCCGGTACTCATTAAAAATTCATTTACAATTTCGCCGCCGGTAAATTTAAAGGTTTGCTTAAATACTTTCATCCATTCCTCTTTTGTTTTGGGATGATGATGATTGAGCCATTCCTTAAATGAACCAAATTGTTTTTGTAATACTAAAATTGATTTAGCATTTTCTATCGCCGCATTTACTTTTAATTTGTTTCGGATTATACCGACATCGCTTAATAAACGTTCAATATCTTTTTCTTTATAAGCAGCTACTTTTTTTATATTAAAGTTGTGGTATGCTTTCCTGAAATGCTCCTGTTTATTTAAAATGGTGGTCCAGCTAAGGCCCGCCTGGTTTATTTCTAAAATTAACCGGCAGAATAATTCATCATCGCTTTCAATAGGAAAACCGTAATGATCATCGTGATAGATTTTATGTACCGTTTGTTCGCCGGCTTTAAGCGAATTTGTAAAAGTGCAATAACTCATTCTTATTTCTTTTTAATTTCTTTTTTCCAGGAAACATATCCCATCCATGCCATTAGCAAAAACAAAATATACATTAAGGTGAACAGCATAAATCCTTTATAAAAATTTAAAGGAATGGCAACAATATTACTTAATATCCAGGCCAGCCAGTTTTCAATTTTTCTTTTGGCCATCCACCACATGGCAGTTACAGCAGATCCCGAAACCAACGAATCTAAAAATGCTGTATTGCTGTTGGTAAAATAGTGCAGTACAAAATAAAGTATTATCCATGAAACTAAAAAGAAACCAATTCCAACACTCATTTCATTTTTATTACACCAGCTTATGGGATACTGTAAACCACTATCTTTTTTCTTTGTCCAGTTATACCAGCCATATACACTCATTATAAAGTAGTAAATATTCAGCGAAGCATCAGCATACAACGGGGGCGATGAAATAATGAAATAAACATAGGCAGCCAGTAAAACACCAATGATGCCTGTTGGATAAACCAGTACATTATTTTTTCGGGCATACCAAACACTTGCAATTTGTGTTATAGTGCTGCCCCATTCCTGCCAACGGGTTAATTTTATATCTGCAATAAACTGTTCGTAAATTTGTACTAAGCTCAAAACAATTTTTTATAAATATAATTAATAATTATTCCTGTATTTTCTCATTGGCCTCAGGTAGCGTATTCCTTTTGATGTTTGAAACCTGGTGGCTACCTGCTGCCACTGATTATTATAAGTGCGCCAAACTAAAAAATGTAAATGCGGAAATAATGTATATCCTGTTTTACCGCTTAATGCAATGGGTTGGTCTTGTTTAACAGTGTCACCCACGTTTGCCAATGCGCCATTATATTGCAGGTGCCAGTAACCGGCACGGCTGCCATCGTCATGCTGCATTATAATTACATTTCCAAAGGGGCGGTATTTTTTATTCCAGCCGCCTTTGTCGCCATCTTCTTTTACACGAATTACTATACCATCTCTTGCAGCAGTAATTACAGTTCCTCTCTTCATTTTAAAATCTAATGCCGCCCTGTTTTTATGAGAGTATTTACTAAAATAACCCTGTACCAATAAATGCTTTTTATTTTTTTCATAAGGAAGATGATAAACAAAACTGGTATCATCTTTAATAATGCCTTTTTGTAATTGCTTAATTTGTTTACGCTGCGGATTGTTGCTTACAGCACAACTTGTAAAAAAGACAACTGAAAAAAATAAAGCAATATTTATTTTATCTACACTCATTCTATAAAAGCTATTTGTAAAGATAAAAGTAAAAGACTTTATGCAGCAGTAATAAATTAATGTATATTCAACAATAAGCGAAAGCTGTTTTCATTAATACACTGTACAATGTTTAAAAAGATAAGTTTTATTTTATTGCCGTTATTTTATATTGGTGCTGGCATTAATCATTTTTGGCATCCCGTTAATTATTATAAATAATTCCTGGTTATTTACCCAACCCGGTTTTTATAAATATATTTTTCGGCGCTTTAGAAATTATTTTAGGTGTATTATTTTTATTTGCTGCAACAAGAAAAATGGCA
>JAYSTT010000525.1:0-6026 GCA_043719495.1 Ferruginibacter sp.
ATAAAATTCAGAGATGAGCAGACAGGAAAAGAATTAATTTTTCTTACCAATAACTTTCAACTTAAGGCAACAGAGATAGCACAATTATACAAACACCGATGGAAGATTGAATTATTTTTTAAATGGATAAAACAACATCTTAAAATAAAATCCTTTTGGGGACAAAGCGAAAATGCAGTGAAAACCCAGATATGGATTGCAGTGTCAGTTTATGTACTTGTAGCCATTGCAAAAAAGAAATTTATGCTTAGCCAGAGCCTCTACGAAATTTTACAGATTTTAAGTATATCCATTTTTGAAAAAATGCCCATAAATCAATTGTTTCAGCAGACTCAATTACAATATTTCAAAGAGCAAAATTCTAATCAATTGAATTTGTTCTATTTATAACGCAACGCTAATGAAAATCATCTTCAAATTAATTAAGGAGTAACTGTTGTTTAAAATGTTTTTTATATTTAAATGCTAATTTTTCATCCCTTCCAGTTCCTTCTGCAACCTGAACATCTCATCCCTCAATCTTGCTGCTTCCATAAAATCTAAATCCTTTGCTGCTTTTTCCATTTGCTTTTTTATTTTGGCAATACCTTTTTCCATTGATGGGATGGTTTTATATTCTACTTCATCTTCTGCAGCAATGCTTACGATATCTTCATCGGGTTTAATAGAGTAAGGGTTGGCAGGGTCGTAACCTTTTACATCTAATACCGAACCCTGCGCCATAATTTGCTGTGTACTTTTTTTAATAGTAGTGGGAGTAATATTGTGTTCAATATTATAGGCAATTTGTTTTTCCCGGCGACGGGTGGTTTCATCAATAGTTTTTTGCATGCTTTCTGTCATGGTATCGGCATAAAAAATTACGAGGCCATCTACGTTACGGGCCGCTCTTCCTGCTGTTTGGGTAAGGCTTCTTTCGTTACGTAAAAACCCTTCTTTATCCGCATCTAAAATAGCGACTAAAGAAACTTCCGGTAAATCCAACCCTTCTCTTAATAAATTTACACCCACCAACACATCAATAACACCAAGCCGAAGCTCCCTTAATATTTCTACCCGTTGCAATGCATCTACTTCGCTGTGTATGTACTTGCATTTGATATTAATACGTTCCAAATATTTAGTCATTTCCTCTGCCATGCGTTTGGTAAGTGTTGTTACCAACACCCTGTCGCCTTTGGTAATTCTTTTATCAATCTCATCCAGTAAATCATCTATTTGATTTACAGAAGGGCGGACTTCTATTGGAGGATCTAACAAACCTGTTGGCCTTACCACCTGCTCCACCACCACACCACCACATTTTTCCAGTTCATAATCTGCTGGTGTTGCCGAAACATAAATTGTTTGGCCGGTAAGTGCTTCAAATTCATGAAAATTTAAAGGCCGGTTATCTAATGCGCTGGGCAAACGAAAACCATAATCCACTAAAACCAGTTTACGGCTCCTGTCGCCACCATACATACCACTTACCTGTGGAATAGTTTGATGGCTTTCATCAATCATCACAATAAAATCTTTGGGGAAATAATCTAATAAACAGAATGGCCTTGTGCCTGGTTTCCTTCTGTCAAAAAAACGGGAATAATTTTCTATGCCATTGCAATAACCCAGTTCACGTATCATCTCCAAATCGTAATTCACTCTTTCACTTATGCGTTGTGCCTCAATATATTTTCCTGAATTTTTATAATATAACTCCTGGGCTGCAACTTCATCCTGTATTTCATGTACCACCTTAAGTAACATATCTTTTGGTGCAACATAAAGTGTTGCAGGAAAAATAGCCGCATTATCCACACTGCTGATGCGCTTGCCACTACTAAGTTCCAGTGTTTCTATCGTTTCTATTTCATCACCAAAAAAAGTAATGCGGTAACCAAAATCAACATAAGGTAAATTAATATCAACGGTATCTCCCTTCACTCTAAAAGTACCTCTTGTAAAATCGCCTTCACTACGATTGTATAAACTATTTACTAAAGAATGTAAAAACCCCTGGCGGGAAATTTTTTGCCCCTGCGTAATGCGGATGATCCCATTTTCATAATCAACCGGATTGCCCATTCCATAAATACAACTTACGCTGGCAACAATAATAATATCCCTTCTTCCACTGAGTAATTGTGCGGTAGCCTGCAAACGAAGTTTATCCAGCTCTTCATTAATACTTAAATCTTTTTCTATGTAAGTATTACTCACCGGCATATAAGCTTCAGGTTGGTAATAATCATAATAACTTACAAAATACCCTACGGCATTATCAGGAAAAAATTGTTTGAATTCGCCATACAATTGTGCAACCAATGTTTTATTATGTGTTAATACCAATACCGGCCGCTGTACATTTTGTATAACGTTGGCCATGGTAAATGTTTTACCACTGCCGGTTACACCTAATAAGGTTTGAAATTTTTCGCCGTTTAACAATCCTTCAGTAAGCTGATGTATAGCTTGCAGCTGGTCGCCAGCGGGTGAATATGATGATTGAAGTTGGAATTGCATCCTGCAAAATAAGTTTATTAAAAAACCGGACTGTAAATTTACCAATTATAAATTTACAGTCCGGAATATTGTTAACTAAAATGCTGATAAGAAATTTTATTTTACATGCCTGTCAGGAGGGAAATCAGCAGCAGCCATTTCCACCATCATGCTCACTTCATCAATCAGGGCATCATCGTTACCGCCAAAGCCCACGCTTTTAAACCGGATGTTTCCGGTTTTATCAATGACGAATTTTGTAGGGATACCAGTCACTTTAAAATCGGCTACTACTTTATCTTCGTTATCCAGTAATACATGAAAAGGATAATTGTTCTTCTTAATAAAATCGGCAGCATTTTGTTTTTTGTCTGCTTCCGTTTGCCAGGTATCTACAAAAACAAAAGCCACATCATCTCTTGCTTTTAATTTTTCCTGTACTGTTTTCATGGCTGGCATAGAGGCAATGCAGGGTCCGCACCAAGTTGCCCAAAAATCAACAATCACCACTTTGCCTTTTAATCCTTCCAGGCTTATGTCATTACCATCAAGGTCTTTCAGGCTGAATTTTGGTGCCGGATCGTTAGACATGGTTTTTGCCAGTTCTTCTTTCTGCTTCAGTTTAGCAGTCAATTCCAGTTTGGTTAGATAATCGTCATAACCGGCATCCGATTTTTTTTCTGCAACGTATAATGTTTTTAAGATTGCCTTTGTTTTGGAAGAAGCTGCGCCATCTTTTACAAACTGTTCAATTTCTTTTTTAACTGTTGCAGCAGGCAAAACTTTTTCTATTAACTGGCTGTAGCGTTCATTGTATTCTGCATTCTTATTTTTATTCAACACGGCTGCATCTTTTGCATATTGCAATCCGGTTTTGTAATCGCCTGTTTGATACATGATGAATGCATAAGTATCCGCATACATAGCATACAAATTTTTACGACTTTCTTCCCATTGTTTAGTAGTAAGATAGTAAGGTCTTTTTTCAGAGGGATGTTGCATTTCAGCTTTTGCAAAACTGGTAGCAGACAAAGACATTTTTTTAGCATCTTCAATATTTTCATTGGCCTCAGCCATTGCCCAGGCAATATTATTATCATTGCCGGCTGCCATTGCTTTACTTAATTTTTGATTCCATTCATTATATGATTTATAATCTTTGTCTTTGGCATATCCACTGGCCAATTGCGATTTTAATCTTTCTGCTATTAGTTTGTTGTCTTCGTTTGGTGGATATTGAGCAACATAGTCGTTGTACAAGGCTACTTTCTTAGCCACATCTTTTTCATCATAGAATTTCGATAGTGCTTCATTGTTTTTCCAGTCTCCATTGGGAAAAGTGGCTTTCATAGTAGTGCTTAAGCTGTCTGCTTTTGCTTTTCTTTTATCCTTATTGTACCAATGTATAAGTGTATTGTAATCTTTTTCTGTTAAGTTGCCTTTGTTTTCCAAGCGCTGCAATTCTTCCTTGATAACAGGTATAGCCTCTCCTTTTTTTGCACCATTAAGTGAGTTTAAATAGGCATTAAAAAAAATCGGATCATTTTTTAGTTCGGGATGTTGTTTTGTCCCTTCTTCAATAATGGTAAATACTTTTTGTGCATTAAAGGTGATGCCAAAATAGTCTTCGCCATAAAATCTTTGTATATTATAGAGGGTGGAATAATATTCAGTAAGTGGTTCGTTCCTGCTGTTATATACGGGAACAAAATAACCTTTACTGGCATTGATATCTTTTTCTTTGTCAGATGAAAAAGTAAAAGCAAAACAACTGGTCTTATCTTCCAGCTTAAAACTACCGGAAAAGTTGGTACCTGCCCGTATTACTTTAGGTTCTACCACTTTATATTCCGTTCCGCTTAACAGATATACTATGATATCTACTTTCTTTTTATCAATTAATGGAGAAAGTTGTTTGTTGTACTTGAAACTTACTGTTTGCCCGGCTTTAGGAAACTGGGGTGTTATAGTTAAGGCTTCAAACTTAACCTGGGCAATTGTTATACTTATTAATGTGAATGAAAGTGCAGTTAGAAGAAACTTTCTCATTGGAGGTATTTTAAAATGAAAAATGAATATACCGTGAAAAAAGTTGCAGTCAAATTAATTATAGTTAAAATTTAGTATAGGGCCATCACTAAAATGGGGAAAGTTGCAAATGCTGTACAAGCACGGTGCTGTTATTTTAATACTTGATTCGCCTGGTTTTTTCTGATAAACCATGCAATGGTAAACGAAGGTATAATATCTGTAAAAGGTATTATTTCTTCCAGAAAGTTCAGTACACCTCCAATTATGCCAAACCTGCCACCAAATAATTTAAAAAAAATAAAACCAGAAACAGGTGCCCAAACAATATCGCCAAATTCGCCCATTGCCGGAAAAGCATAAGTTGCCATTCCTATTAAATCCATAATAATGCAAATGGCAATGTTAGGTACAAATATTTTTTCTTCTTTCATACTATTAAATATATTTTGTTATCAACCCTTCAATACCACGGCCATTTAAAAAATCATGCTGGTATTTTTTTATATCGTCAGCTCCAATATCTAAAAGCCCTTCTTTTTCAAGTTCCTGTATTTGTAATCTCTCGGTAATAGATAATTTTCCGTCTAACAAAAATCCAATTGCAATCAGTAACTGACAAACTTCTTTTTCCTCCTTGCCTGCGGTATGCAATTTTTTATAGTAGCCTTCTTCCAGCCAATGCGAAACCTTTGGCTGGATATTGTAGATATCAAATAAATTTTTAGTCAGGATAAAATGATTTTGATGAAAATCTCTTTTACTTACAGCAATGTATTGCAAAGTATCGTACAATAAATCTTTAAATCCTTCGTCAGGCTGTTGGTCTTTTTTTATCCGTTGACAAACTTCTTCAATCAGGTTCTGTCCCATTATTATTACCCTGGCTTCTTTTAAAATTACTTTAGTACCATAGGCATTCCATGCAGCAAAAACAGGAATGCCTGCAAAATCCTGTACTGCTTTTACGGCATAGCGGCCCAATACACGCTGTATTAAAATTTTAAAAAGCATATTACTTAATGTGGCTTTTAAAATAAAAAAGAAATTCCATGCCAGCAATGCTTTTTTATTAATGCCCTGTAATGGGTCAATCCCATATTTTAAAATTTCCTTGTTCTTTTTTTCAAGGCCAATATTGATCAAAAGATTTCTTTTTCCATTTTCTTTTTTTGATTGATAGTTAAGAAACCCGGTAGCCACTGCAATCTCGTGTGCACACCAGATATTTAAAAAGGTAAGCAACATTATTTCTATAATTACTAAAATTACTGTGTAAACTAACATTACAATGGGTAAAGCAAATGATTTATTAAACAAATTAATATTAGTTACCGGAAACCATTGAGGAAGTAAATACTGCGGTACATACAAAAGAATAACTCCCACTGCGCCAATAAATGCAGCGGTCCATATAGCAACATTTTCTTTGCGGCGTATGAGCTGTATTTCATCATCATTTAATAAAAAAAGTTGGTTATCGGTATTAACTTTTTTTATGGGAAGTAAACGGT
>JAYSTT010000526.1:0-14637 GCA_043719495.1 Ferruginibacter sp.
CGCCGGAAAGTGCAGTCGCAAAAGCAGCAGTTAAACCCACGGCTTCTAATGAGGAGTGTACGGATAAAGTAATCCAGGCAGCAACAAAGGAATAGGCAAGTTTCAAACTATCAGCCAGTTCTTTTTTTATAATGATGGTATTGCCTTCTTGTTCTTTAAAAGTTAAAATGGCATCCGCAACGTTAATAGTTGTTAATTCATCTGTAAAACAAAAAACATACTCTCCGGTATTATGCTTTGGTTTAAGCGTTTTTAATAGCGTAGCTAAATTTTTTTCTCCTGCCATTTGCAAATTTTAATCTAATATTTTTTAATACCCACCATCAATTGAACTTATATACAAATCTTCCACTTTTTTTCGTGCCCATTCTGTTTTACGTAAAAATTTTAAAGAAGAGTTAATGCTGGGGTTATCATTAAAGCAATTGATACGGATGGTATCACCCAGTTCTTCCCAGCCATATTTGTTTACTAAATATTCCAGTACGGCTTTTAGTGTAATGCCGTGAAGAGGGTCTTTATTAGGTGTATTGTTCATTTTGTAATTATTTTACAACTTCATGTAGCCATACTGTTTTAACTGTCAATTATTTTGACTACTTCAAATGCCTCGTTCATCACAACTATAGATGCAACAGTGCCTGGTTTAATAATCCCCAATTTATTTTCCAACTTCATTACCAGTGCCGGGTACAGGCTGCACATGCGTAATGCCTCGCTTAATTCAATATTACATTGAGTAACCAGATTTTTAACCGCTTTACTCATGGTTAAAGCAGAGCCGCTCAATATGCCATTGCTTTCATACTTTTCTCCAACAAAATGATGCGGATAATATCCTTCAGTAGTTTCTGTTACAGCATCAGTAATTACAAACAATCGCTCCTTCATTATTTTTTTAGCAATGCGTACGGCTGCAAAATCAACATGATGTCCGTCGGGAATAACGCAACTCATTACCGACGAATGATCGAGTACAGCACCTACCACACCAGGACTGCGGTGCAGCAACGGACTCATGGCATTGTATAAATGAGTGGCTGTAGTTATGCCGTTGTTAAAAGCAGCAGTCCCTTCCTCATAAGTGGCGCTGCTGTGCCCGGCAGAAATAACAACGTTGTAAGAAAGTATCAGGTCAATAATTTGCTGGCTGCAAACTTCAGGGGCAAGTGTAATAATTTTAATTACATCCTTTCCATATTCCAGCAAATCTTTCACCTGCTGCAATGTGGGAGCATGAATACATGCTTCCACATGAGCACCACGTTTGGCAGCACTAATCCACGGGCCTTCAATGTGTAAACCTAAAACGCCAATGCCGCCATCGTTCCAGTAATCTCTTACCGCATCAATGCATTGGTAAAAGGTTTCGTAAGGATGCGTAGCCACTGTAGGCATGCAATAAGCAGCGCCACCGCTGCGGCAGTATGCTACTAGTTTTGCCAGTGAATCTTTTTCAGGATATACTGCAAACAATTTTTCGCCTGCACCATAAATCTGTAAGTCAATAAAGGCCGGTGCTATAAAAGCATTTGCAAAATGTGTAACACTTTCTTTAATGGCTGCCGAAGGGATAATTTCTTTGATGCGGTTGTTGTTAATTACAACTGCATGGTTGGTTAACCATTCGGTTCCTGTAAAAATTTTATCGGCGGAGATGATTTGCAAAACTGTGTTTAGTTATGTTAATAAATTTCCTACAGCATCAGTCCCTTGATGTAAAGCAGCTTTAATAATTTCTTTGTATCCTACTTCAACTACATCCTTAAATAGCTTTATACCACCTTTTTTTATTTTAGCAAATATTTTTGCAACTCGTTTCTTTGTAGCTCCTTTTGAAATATTTTGAATGTTTTCTTTTAAGTGAATTATATCCTTTGTTATATTTTCTAATACTTCAGTTTGTTCTTGACTTTTCAGATTTGATTCCAGTTTAACAAGAGCGTCGTATAATGCAATCTGTTTCTGAGTTTCGTAAGGTTCACTATCGTCCACCTCTTCTATAAATTCAAATTCTGCAAAAAATTCATCGGTATATTCTTTTAAAAAGGGTTCTGATAGAAGGTTTTGATATTTGCTTAATTCCCTTAATAATTCTATCCACAATTTAAAATAAGTAACAACTGGACTCATCTCTACTGATTCGATTCGGGGTTCAAAATTTATTTCATTTGATGGCTTGAAAGCACAACTATAAAGAATATGGCGACTGTTGATTTGAGGGCTTGTAATGGTAAAAGTGTAATCATCATTTTCAATACTTTTAAACTCTAAAATATTATTATTTTCGACTTCTATTCGTAGAATAATATCTGAATTTGACTTGAATAAATCTTCAAAAATAGATACCAAGCTATACATATCTCTTCTTGCTGCTAAAGGTAATTTTTGAATTTCTTCTTTAATCATATAAAATATATTATAATAAAAAGGGCAACAATTAATTGTTGCCCAATATTAAGTAAAAATTTATTCTTACATCCCCATCTTCTTCTTTAAATTCTCATCAATGGCATCCAAAAATTCTTCGGTATACAAATAATGCTCACCATGATTTACTTTATTGCCATGAATACAAACCGCAAGATCTTTTGTCATTTTGCCGCTTTCAACGGTTTCAATACAAACCGCTTCCAGTGCGTTACAAAAATCAATCAATGCCTGGTTGCTGTCTAATTTACCACGGAAGGCAAGTCCTCTTGTCCATGCAAAAATAGAAGCAATAGGATTGGTAGAAGTTGGTTTGCCAGCCTGATGTTCCCTGTAATGGCGGGTAACGGTACCATGTGCCGCTTCTGCTTCCATTGTTGTTCCATCAGGTGTGATTAAAACAGAAGTCATTAATCCTAATGATCCAAAGCCCTGGGCAACGGTATCACTCTGCACATCGCCATCATAGTTTTTACATGCCCATACAAAATTACCATTCCATTTTAAAGCACTCGCCACCATATCATCAATCAAACGGTGTTCGTAAGTAATGCCGGCGGCAGTATAAGCAGCTTTAAATTCATTCTGGTATACTTCTTCAAAAATATCTTTAAAACGGCCATCGTATTTTTTAAGAATGGTATTTTTTGTAGAGAGGTATAAAGGCCATTTTTTGCTCAGCGCCATGTTGAAACAACTTCTTGCAAAACCATAAATACTTTCATCGGTGTTGTACATACACATGGCCACGCCATCGCCTTTGTAATTGTACACTTCAAAAACCTGTGGTTCGCCACCAGCTTCAGGAGCAAAGGTCATGGTTAATTTTCCTTTGCCTTTTATTACGGTATCAGTAGCACGGTACTGGTCGCCAAAAGCATGACGGCCAACAATGATGGGTGCTGTCCAGTTGGTAACCAATCTTGGTACATTTTGCATTACGATTGGTTCACGAAAAACAGTGCCATCCAGAATGTTACGGATGGTTCCGTTTGGCGATTTCCACATTTGTTTTAGTTTAAATTCTTTCACACGATCTTCATCTGGTGTGATGGTGGCGCACTTGATACCTACGCCGCAAGCCCTGATGGCATTGGCTGCATCAATGGTAACCTGATCGTTGGTTTCATCGCGGTATTCCATGCCCAGGTCGTAATATTGAATAGGAACTTCCAGGTAAGGAAGTATCAGTTTGTCTTTTATAAATTTCCAGATGATACGGGTCATTTCATCACCGTCTAATTCTACTACGGGGTTTGCTACTTTAATTTTACTCATATTTTTATTTTTTTACTGAACAAATGTACGGCTCAAATCTATTTTTATTGAAGGTATTTGCTAAAATCCAGTTTGCTGCCTTTTCTTACTTCTTTAAACATATCAACAGCTTCAGCTGATAGGTAAATGAGAATATTTTTTTGTTTGTTATCGACCTCAAACAAATGTTTATTTTTCAATAAAAACAGAGTGGGAACTTTGAGATAGATGAATGGCTCACCACTTAAATGATTCTCACTTATTAAATGTATATACTTTATTTTATTGGGTTCAACCTTTGTGAGTGGGATCTGAAAAAACCAAACTCTTGTATTACTCCATGATTCAATTGGCGTATAAAACTTTGATGTTATTAAGTCTTGTTCAATATCTGGATATTTAGACTTAAACCATTGTAAAGCTTTATTCCGAATATTTGTTTTACTCATAAAGCAATCGATTTTAGCATTTATTAAAATCTTACAGCCCTGTTGATTTCTTCAACTGAAAATCGGTTATCACCGATCCCATATTTTCAATAAGTGCATCACCAAATTCAGTTGTTTTTAATAAGGTAGCGCCTGTCATCAGGTTATAAAAATCAATGGTTACCTGCTTACGCATGATGGTAGCCTGCAATGCTGATTCAATCAGATCTGCAGCTTCCTTCCACCCAATATATTCAAGCAACATGCAGCCGCTTAAAATAACAGATGAAGGGTTCATACTGTTGGTGCCGGCAAATTTTGGTGCGGTGCCATGCGTAGCTTCAAATACGGCATAGCCGGTTTTGTAATTGATGTTGGCACCGGGTGCAATACCAATGCCGCCCACTTCGGCAGCCAGCGCATCCGAAATATAATCACCATTTAAATTCAATGTAGCCACTACCGAAAAATCTTTTGGAGCGATCAATATTTGTTGTAAAAAATTATCGGCAATAATATCTTTTACCAATAGTTTGCCTTCGTGCAGTGCCTTGCGCTGCACTTCGTTGGCATGTGCTTCGCCATGATCTTTTTTCAGTTCATCCCATTCATCCCAGGTAAAAGTTTTATCACCAAATTCATTTCTTGCTACTTCGTAACCCCATGTTTTAAATCCGCCTTCGGTATATTTCATAATATTACCTTTATGAACAAGGGTAACCGATGGCAGGTGATGTTCCAATGCATATTCAATAGCAGCCCTCACCAATCTTTTGCTGCCTTCATTGGAAACCGGTTTTACGCCATAACTGCTGTCGCCCGGAAAACGAATATTCTTTACACCCATTTCTTCTATCAAAAACTTTTCAAATTTTTGTGCTTCCGCACTACCGGCTTTCCATTCAATACCAGCATAAATATCTTCTGTATTTTCTCTGAAGATTACCATATCAACATTTTGTGGATGTACTACCGGCGAAGGCACACCTTTGAACCATTTTACCGGACGCACACAGGCATAAAGATCAAGATCCTGCCGCATGGCAACGTTCAATGACCGAATGCCGCCCCCAATGGGTGTAGTTAAAGGGCCTTTTATGGATACGATATAATCTTTTGCTGTTTGCAGCGTTTCGGCTGGCAGCCATTCGCCGGTTTGTTTGAATGCTTTTTCGCCAGCAAGCATTTCTTTCCAGGTTATTTTACGGGTACCGTTATAGGCTTTTTCCACAGCCGTATCAAAAACTTTTTCTGCTACAGCCCATATTTCAGGACCAATGCCATCGCCTTCAATAAATGGAATGGTGGGGTTTTCAGGAACATGCAGTTTTCCGTTGCTGCCCATTGTAATTTTTTCTGCCATAATAAATCCCCCATCCCCTAAAGGGGGGACAAGGAGTTAGTGTTTTATTGTTAATATTTTGAGTCCGGCTTTTGAATCACTATTTAGCTTCATTGGCACAGTTTATCTCGATTTTTTTCGGGACACTCTTCAACAGTAAATCTTTATTGAACTTTTTTAAATATACATTTCTTTCTTTCAGCAAATTTAAGCGAAGCATCAAATAATAGGTTATGGTGTTAACTTAATTATTCACTTTTTTTATAAATAACTTAATCTTAGTTTCAATCTTCTCCATTTTCCCCTTCAGGGGATAGGGGCAAAATTAATACTGCAATTTATCCATTCATCATCAAACTTTACTTCTGGGTATTTTTTATAAAAATTAATTGCCGGTTCATTCCAGTCTAATACCTGCCACATCATACCGCTGTATTTTTTTGCTTTGCATTCTTCAATTAATTGATCAAATAATAATTTGCCAACGCCTTTGCCCCGCATTTTTTCTGTAACTAATAAATCTTCCAGGTACAATCGCTGCCCTTTCCATGTGCTGTAGCGGATGTAGTATAATGCAAAGCCCACCACTTCAGCCCCCTCTTGAACTTCGTTCGTTCTCTTATCAGAGAACCCCGAAGGGGGAGGAAACGTAGAAGATTGAAGCGGTAAGGTCGCTACAAATGCCCACCACACTGCTTTTTCTCCAAAGCCGCTTTCCACAAAATGATTAAAATCTACCGTTACCTGCTCCGGTGCTTTTTCATATATGGCTAACTCAGTAATGAGTTCCATCATTCTTACACAATCTTCTTTTACTGCCCTGCGAATTAAAGCCCCCCCACCCCCCAAAGGGGAGATTTCAGAAGTCTCTGATTCCTTTAAACTCTTTTCTGAATTTGTAGATTTTGAATTTTGCATAAATAAAAGTTCTTTTAATTATTACACACTTTAAAGTCCCCTTTAGGGGATTTAGGGGTTTAGTGCATTCTCCAGATCCATTAAAATATCCTGTACGTTTTCAATACCTACACTCATTCGTATCAATCCATCGGTAATACCATATAATTCTCTTTTTTCTTTAGGTACACTAAAATGCGTCATGCTTGCAGGATGGCACAATAAAGTGTCGCAGGTGCCTAATGAAACGGCCCGGATGCACATCTGTAATTTATCAATGAATTTTTTTGCTGCTTCCAGGCCATCTTTCATTTCAAAACTTAACATGGCACCGGGGTGGCGCATTTGTTTTGCGCCGGTATAATAATCAGGATGCGAATGAAGCCCTAAATAATTTACTTTATTTATTGCAGGATGTTGGTCTAAAAAATTAGCTACTTCCATGGCATTATGGCAATGGCGTTCCATACGTACTTCTAAAGTCTTCATTCCTATGGTTAATAAAAAAGCATCAAATGGATTGCTGTTACCACCAAGCAGGCGATGCACTTTGGTAACATGGCCGTTCATCTTTTCCAAGTCTTTTCCAATTAAAACTCCACCAATGGCGGTACCGTGCCCATTTAAAAATTTGGTAGTACTGTGAAAAACATAATCCACCCCATATTTAAAAGGTTGTTGTAAATAAGCTGTTGCAAAAGTGTTATCACAGGCAACCATTAAATTTTGTTGCTTTGCAAGCTGAGTTAACTCTTCAATATCCACACATTGAATGGTAGGGTTGGCGGGTGTTTCTAAATATAGCATTTTTATTTTATCATCTCCTTTCATCATTGCTGCAGCTTTATTCAAATCTCTCAGATCAACAATGATGGCTTCTATACCCAATGGGGGTAAAATTTTTTCCACCAGCTCCTGCGAACCGCCATATAATGAAAAATGGGTAAGAATTTTATCGCCACTTTTTAAATTGCTTATCAATAATGTACTTAACGCAGCCATACCGCTGGAGTGAAGAATTGCTTTTAGCTCCAATGGATTTCCAGTGCCATCTGTTATTCCAAAACTTTCCAGGGCCGCAATTTTTTCTTCAGCTTCAGTTATGGTAGGGTTCCCCCATCGGCCGTAGATATAACCTTTCTCTTCACCTGAAAACCTACGCATGCCCTGCTCTGCCTCATCAAAAACATAGGTGCTGCTGGCATAAATAGGGGTAAGGTGAGCATAGTTGGGGTCATCTGTATGGCCTGCATGAATTGCTACTGAACTAAAACCGGTGAGTGATTTTTTTTTATTAGGCATCTTAAAAGTTTGTGATTTGAAGTTTTTAATTTGTGGTTAGCTAAGTATTAACTTTGCTTTGTTCATCAAAAGTAAAAAAATTAAAATGAAAGAACTGCTGCAACAATACGCCGCTTATAATATCTGGGCCAACAAAATTTTATTTGACAGAATAAGTAAACTAAATGAAGAACAGATAAATAAAGAAATTGCCAGCAGTTTTCCTTCTTTATATAAAACAGTTAGCCATATGTGGCTGGCCGAGGAGGCATGGTGGCAGCGTCATAAACTGGTAGAGAATATAGTACTTCTGTCAGAAAGTTATACCGGAAGCTTTGCTGAATTATGTAATCAACTGGCCAGGCAAAGCCAGCAATGGAAAGAGTGGGTTGATAATGCCAATGAAATACAGCTTACACATGTATTTGCATACATACGCAATAAAGAACAGCATAAAATGAAGATGCATGATATGCTGCTGCATTTATTTAATCATGCTACTTACCACCGTGGGCAATTAGTAACTTTGTTACGGCAGTTGGGAGAAGATAAAATACCGGCTACAGATTTTTCTGCATACTGTCGGCAACGGAAGTAAACAACGGTTGGAAACTCTGAAAAGATTACCGCACCAAAATAAAATACCCCTTCACCATTTTTTGTACAGCACCACTAAAGCGGTAACTGCATTGGTAAATATAGCCACCCATGGGCTGATTGCTACCTTTAAAAGTGCCATCCCAACCTGTATTCTGGTTATTGGTTTTAAAAATAGTTTGGCCATAGCGGTTAAATATTTCTAAACTGTAAAATGCTAATGGCTGGCTGATGGAAGGTTTAAAAATATCGTTTACTCCATTTTTATTTGGAGTAAAAGCGTTGGGTATAAAAACTGTTTGCGGACAGGTTTTTATTACAACGGTAGTTGTTTTTAAAATGCCGCAATTAGGCAACCGCTCTGCAGTAATGGTATAAAGCGTTGTTTGCTGCGGATAAAATAATAGTGTTTTATTATTGAGGGCAGCATTTGCCGTTGGCTGCCAGCCAATATTATTTACATCGGCAGGTAAAGTAATAAATGCAGTATCGTAAAGGCAAATGGTTTGCGATGCAGGAACAGTTAAAGAAGTATCAGAAAGGGTAACCCTTATGCTATCTGTTTTGGTAATGCCACAACTATCTAAAGCAGTAACGGTATAAACACCAACAGCGTTAACTGTAAATTGCTGCCCTGCTGTATTGCCCTGCCACTGGTAATTGGTATACCCATTATTGGCAGCAAGCACCAGCGTTTTGCCGGGGCAAAGCAAACTATCTTTACGGTTAATAAGCGGCAGCATTTTAGGCACTACTGCGGTTACCAAAAAACTGTCTTTAACCACACAATCGGTAAGGGCGGCATGTATATAACCTGTAAATGTTTTTTTAAAGTTGATGGTAATGGCACTATCGCCTTCGGTGTTTACAATAGTAGCAACTGCTGTATCAATTAGCCAATCTAAATTTTTAAAGCAGCCGATGTTTTTACTAACGCTGTAACGCACAGGTACACCCACACATGCCGCAGCAGGGCCGTTAATTTTTATGTTGTTGCAGTTGCTTACAATTTTGCAGACTACTTGTTTGGTAACATTAACATTTTGCTCTGTATAAGGCACATCATTGGCAGTAAGTACATTGCTTTGTACATTAGTCCATGTAAAAGGTTCTTTGTTAAGTGTAAAAGGGTAGCGGGTAAGTATACTGGTATCTTTACCAAAGCAGCCCAGAGTACTGTTGGGTGCCAGGTTACTTATACGGGCATATTCGTTTACATATTTACCACCTTGTAAATACTGGTAAACAAAATGTAAGTTTTGCTTATCATCAAGACGGAGTGAATTTTTGTATATGGTACCAAAAGCTGTTGAAATATTTAATTTTCTGGTGCGAAGTACTTCATCGTTTTTATTAAATGTTATAAAATACTTTTCATTAAGGTTAAAAATATTTGAGGTTAATAAAGCTTTCTGTTTTTGGCCATTTAAATCAAAATAAGATTGCTGTATGTCTAACGGTATATTATTTTTATAATAATAATTATGTACTGGGCTTAAAGCTCCGTCAAGTAATGTATTAAAGAAGATATTTGAGCCACTGGGTATTCCTAAATACTCTGTACCTATTAATCCCATAATTGAAAAACTATTGTCTGCATTAATTTTTATTTCCTCTGGTACAATTGATTTTACCAATGTGTCTACAGAGGGTCTATATCCAAAAGATTCATTAATACTGCCGTCAGTATCATTTAAACTTGTAATAGTTATAATACCTGTAGTAGAAGAAGTAAAACCGCTACTCCCAAAAAAATAAAATTTCCCATTGGCAAAAGTGGGCGATTGATTTCCTGAAAAACCTGTATAAGTATTGTTAAATAATTTGCTCCATAAAATATTTCCATCTAAATCTAATTTTGCCACAATGTTATACAAATCATTAAATTGTGCTATTACAAAAATGGCATTTCCGGTTATTACTAAATTTTTTGTATAAAAATTACCTGTCTTATAATACTGATGATTAATACTTAGTTTATAACGTTTTGCCCAAAATATTACTCCGTTTGTATCTAACCGGCAAATAAGTAACTCGGGGTTATTACTTATTGCGCCACCATAGTTACCTGTACAAATTATAGTACCATTAGGCGCAAAAGTACTATTCACGCTTGTCCCATTCATTACTAATTTTTTTGCCCAGATTACGCTATCGCCCCAATTTGTTTTCATTAAAGCCAGTCCCCCTGTAGTTGCACCAGTAAAATAGTTTTTGCCTGATGTATCAGGATTATTATATAAGAAAGCACCATCATTGCCAAAAATGTATTGTATTCTGTAACTGCTATCTGCACAAAAATTTAGCTGACTGTAGCCAGCTGCACCTTTTAATAAGAAAGCTATAATAAAACTGTTTAGTAATTTCATATATAAAAGAGCAGGATTAAATACATCCTGCTCTTAAAGTTTTAAATAATTAATAAGACCATGCCTCTGTAACCCAAAGCGCATTATTTCCCCAGTTTCCATTGGGTGGGCCAAGTGGAAGTGGATTAATTATATTGCAGGTACCAGTTTTTACATTTCTGTATCTAATTAACCATAATCCTGAACCAGATGTTATATTCGTTAATGTTGCACCGTTAGAAGGAGCAAAAGCAGGATTAAGTATACTGCTACCAAAAGGCAAACCCCAAGATACATTACTTGCACTTGTTTGGTCTTCCCATTTTAAACTGCCGGTTGGAGAATTAACTGGTCTGTACTCTAACTGATGAAAATCAACATAATTAAAACCTGAAGGTTGTGTACAGACAGCTGCTGTATTGCCTATTACAATTGCAGGGGTGGTTGCGTTTGCCCAAACCTTATCAATCCTGTTACAAGGTAAATTAGCATTTTGTGAAAAAGAAGGAGCACTTATATTGCCAGAGGCCACTACATTGCCCACTAAAGAGCAATCATTTTCTAAGCTTACAGCAGCTTCGATAGTATTGCCAGAGGCAAAATTACTGTTAGCCACCTGTGTAAATTTATAAGTAATTGTCCATAAATTATTCCAGGTGGGGCAAGCGGGGTCTGCACCAACCATGGTTTCTGTTAACTGGCCGGTATTGGCCTGCAATGTATTTATTACCGTGCCGGATGAATTTTTAAAGCGTACCGTGCCATAAGTTTGTACAGGAAAACCAATAGTATAACCTAAATTAAAGGGTACACTCACTGTCCATTTTACTGATACCGTGCTTTTATCATTGGTGCTGTTGACTTCACAAATGTAAAACCGCTGTACATAATCTAAGGTATAAATAATCCTCAGGTCGGCAGGGTTGGTTGTGCTGTTACAATTTGCCTTGCAAGGTGCAGGTGCAGTAATGCCCTGCTGTCCCGTTGGGATACCGTATAAACTTACCATTTTACCATTGGCATCTTTATAAAAATAATCTTCTGCCTGTTTATTTACAGGTATTACAATACCAGCACTCACGTCTCCATACTGTTCCTTAATAGATTTTATAAGCGCTGTTTTTGCCAACTCAACATCTTTACTGTTTGATGTATTCTCCACTTTTTTACAACCTTTTATCAGCAGCATAAAAGTGGCAACCACCATAATGGCTGTTATAATCCTTATTGTTTTCATTGTATTTAAATTTATCTGTTATTAAATTAAAATCCCGAAATACACTCATGCCTTAAAGTTTGCTGGCGAGGTACTGGGCGATAACAGAAAATGAAAACGCTATGGTGGTTGAAAATGCTTTTGCTGAAAACACTGCAAATGCAGCGTGGCAGCCTTTTTACGAGGAGTTAAATAATATGGGGGGGGGGTATGTTGTTTCATAAAACGAATGATATGCTAATGTAATACAATAAACACTAACACTGGAATATTTTTTGTAATATATTTATGCACCGTAGTTTTACTAAGGGATACTATTAAACTTAATTTTTTTTTGAGTAAATAAAAAAGGCAATCCTTGAAGCGTTATAACCAGCTGCCGCAAAACGGTAACAGCATCGGAACAGTCACAGATTTTTTAAATAAATGATTTAATTATGGTCTATCATTTTCATAATTACCCCATACGAGGCATCAGAGTAAGACCCATTTGCATTCCCCTTATTCCAGTATAAAAAATTGCGGTATACCAGGCCAATGCCCTTAGCATACTTTTCTTCACTAAAAGTTCTGTCAATAGCAGTCAGTTCATCAATATGCGATACTTTAATTGTACTGTCTATTGTAATTGGGCCCACTTTTGCAGGTATATTTAAACTGTCATAAGTGTAATCCCAGCCTTCATAAAATTTTAAAAAAGGAATTTGAGAAGAAGTGTTGATATAGCTGTTTCCTGACCAGCTGTAATCCTGTTTTATGGGGCTTTTTAGTTTTAGAAACCTCAGGTTATTTTCAATAAACTCAATACTGTTTTCGGTGGGCACCGTCATAAAAACATTATCTGCTACCCAGGGGCCTGTACTATAACTGCGAATGAACCTGACAATACGGTAAGCCGGTCTGCCCAGGTTATCTGTTATTTGAGCATCAACCAAATGCTTTACCTGGTAACTTTTAGTAACGGCAGAGGTACCAAAATTGGTATAATAAACAATGGAATCTAAACTGTAGGTAATATACTTACCCACTTTTAAAGGATAATAGTCACTTAAAGCCCCTGTAGAAAACTCTTCTGTGCTTTTTTTACAGGCACTAAAAAATATCACTGAAGCCATTACAGAAAAACAAAACAATTTTCTCATAAATTATAAATTACAGATGCAATTATTAAGTAAAAAGCTGCTCACTGCGTTGAATAATTCCACCGCCTATAACATCATCAGCTTCGTAAAAAACAGCACTTTGCCCCGGTGCAATACCTTTTACATTATTGTAAAAACGCACATTTATACCATTTTGGTATGTAAACAGGTTACTAACTGCACCTTTATCTTTATAACGGATTTTAGTTACTGCTTCCATTCCTTCAGTAATGCCTTCGTATTTTATCCAGTTTAATTTGGTTACCTGCATTTCAGATCGGTTCAAATCTTCTTCTTCTCCTAAAACAACAGTATTGGTTTCGGGTATAATTTCGGTAACAAATGCAGGTTTACCCAGGGCTATATCCAATCCTTTTCGTTGCCCGATAGTATAAAACGGATAGCCTTTATGCTTACCTAAAATATTGCCTTTTTTATCTACAAAACTTCCGCCATTTACTCTTTCTTCCAGCCCTTCTACTTTGCGTTTTAAAAAGCCCCGGTAATCGTTATCGGGCACAAAACATATTTCGTAGCTCTCACTTTTTTTTGCCAGTTCGGGGTAGCCAAAATCATGTGCCATCTGGCGGATTTCAGTTTTGCGATACGTACCCAGGGGCAATATCGTCCTGCTAAGTAAATCCTGTTGCAATCCCCACAGGGCATAGCTTTGGTCTTTCGTTTCATCCAAACCTTTTCGTAAAAAATACCTGCCGTTGGTATGCTGATGCACCTGTGCATAATGCCCGGTGGAAATAAAATCGCAGCCCAGAGCATCAGCCCGTTTCATTAATGCACGCCATTTAATATGGGTGTTGCACATTACGCAGGGATTGGGTGTGCGGCCTGCAATATATTCATCTACAAAATTCTCAATAACAAAATCGCCAAACTCTTCCCTTATATCTAAAATAAAATGTGGAAAGCCATGTTGTACAGCCGCCTGCCTGGCATCATTAAAACTATCCAGATTGCAGCAGCCGGTTTCTTTTTTTCCGGTGGTACCCACGCTGGCAGCATAATCCCATGTTTTCATGGTAATGCCCACTACTTCATAACCTTCTTTATGAAGCATCAATGCTGCTACGGTACTATCTATACCGCCACTCATCGCCATTAAAACTTTTCCTTTTTTACTCATGATAATTTATCCGGTGCAAAGATAAAGGATAGTTGATGGTTGAAGGTTGCCTGTCCCGATTTTTTCGGGGATAGTTGATGGAGGGGTTTTCGATTTGGGGAGTTTTTTGTCTTAATAACTTTCAATTGTTGACTTTCAACTTTTCACTTATTTTGCAGCCATGCAGCAATATTTAGATTTAGTTAAACATATAATTGAAACGGGTACCGATAAAAGCGATCGTACCGGCACCGGCACACGTAGCGTTTTTGGTTATCAAATGCGGTTTGATTTGCAAAAAGGATTTCCCTTAGTAACCACTAAAAAAGCACATTTAAAAAGTATTATTTACGAATTACTTTGGTTTTTACAGGGCGATACCAATATTGATTATTTAAAACAACACAACGTAAAAATATGGGACGAATGGGCCGATGAAAACGGTAACCTTGGCCCGGTATATGGCAAGCAATGGCGCAGCTGGCAGGGTGCCGATGGCGTGGAAGTGGACCAGGTAAAAGATCTTATTCATCAAATAAAAAATAACCCCGACAGCAGGAGAATGATCATCAGTGCCTG
>JAYSTT010000527.1:0-2490 GCA_043719495.1 Ferruginibacter sp.
TGATAAAACAAAACAGCGACAAAAAAATATTTATCACCCAGGGATATATTTGCCGTAATGCAAGGGGCGAAGTGGATAATTTAAAAAGAGGGGGCAGTGATTACAGTGCTTCTTTGATTGCAGCGGCTATTAATGCCAGTGTTTGCGAAATATGGACAGATATTGATGGTATGCATAACAACGATCCCCGAATTGTAGATAAAACTTTTGCCATTGAACAATTGAGTTTTGAAGAAGCAGCCGAGTTGGCCTACTTTGGTGCAAAAATTTTACACCCTGCAAGTATTTGGCCGGCACAATATTATAATGTGCCTGTTAAATTACTAAACACTATGGATCCCTCTGCAAAAGGCACTTTAATTGCAGAAAAAGCAGGCAGTGTGGGTGTAAAAGCTGTTGCTGCAAAAGATGGTATTACAGCCATAAGGGTAAAGAGCAGCCGCATGTTATTAGCCTATGGTTTTTTACGTAAAGTATTTGAAGTATTTGAGAAATACCGTACTTCTATTGATATGATCACCACATCTGAGGTGGCTGTTTCAGTTACCATCGATAATGATGTAAACCTGCCGGATATTATTAAAGAACTGGAACCTTTTGGTATGGTGGAAATTGACGCTAATCATACGATAGTTTCCATAGTAGGTAATGAAATTGCCGAAACAAAAGATGTGATGAAGAAATTGTTTGATGCTATTGAGCCCATACCGGTGCGTATGGTAAGTTATGGCGGCAGCAAGCATAACGTTTCCTTATTAATTGACCGGAGTTTTAAGGATCAAACATTACAATTATTGAACAAGGGTTTGTTTGGCTTATAATAAAATTATTAAAAATTTAATAGTAGCAGCTTTGTAAACCACTTATATTGTTGCTCCCATTTTTTATTTAAATAAGCAGGAAATTTATAAGTGTCATTTTTATAATGTAAAAAAATAATTGTCATTGTTAACAATTCATTTGCAACTTTTTGTAGCCTTTCATCGTCTAATGTTTGGTTTTTCATAGGATATTGGATTTAAAACGGGGCTGTATTTTTATACCGGCCCTTTTTTATTTTAAAGTATGATAACTCCTATACTATTTAAAAGTTTTTTGTTTCAATCTTGGACCCCTCTATTGGAAATGCCAATGTAAGCGGCAGGTAATTATGTTAGTAGGGTTTAAAGGTATAAACAACCCGTAAAACGTTGTCGTTTGTACGTAATATACCTTTGTAAAAGTCATACCAACCATTATCAGGTCCACCTTGTCCCTGATTGGTGTGAATCATAAATGCACCATCTTTATAGCAATAGCCGTCAACAATAGTAGAGTGGCCAAAGTTTTTTAAGTTTGCAAAATGCAGAAAAATTGGTCTGTTGTCGTTTATTTCACTGTAAATTTTTTTTTCAAGCTTTCCGAGTGTGTTTGGCACAGGTTTGTGCCAGGCTATGTACCGTTCTACCTTCACTTTAAAATGTTGCTCCAGTAAACTTGCAAATGCCAACTTGTTCATATAATGGTCTGTACCAAAGTCTTTTTGAACAGCTAATGCTGCGTAATAATTATATTGGGCTAATTGATTTATTGTTTCCTGAGAAGTAGTTATGTCAATAGTTTGCGTAAATAAATTAAGATTGAATTGCAAACTATCTAAGTTTTCATTTATTTTGTAGCCTTGTCGTTAAGTATATTGCACGTGTCAATATAGTTTTAGTTTGTGGCAATAAACAATCTGTGCCAAAGCCGTACTCCAACAACCTGTTCTTAAAGAGTCTGGTGTATATTTTTCAAAGCCACCCATTTGTTTCCATTTGGTTTTTGTCAAACATTCGTTATCTGTCAAACATTTTGATTTATCTGGAAAAAAAGGAAATGAAGTGCAAACAAATAAATACGTTAACCTAAATACACCTAAAATGGTAGCTCAAATTTTAAATTTCCTTTTCATAGCTGGATTCTGTTTTTACTTTTTAAAGTATTTCTATTTTAATTGTTATTCATTTTATCGTGTCAATAACCTATAATCCTTTTTAATTTCCAGGGCTGTCTTTTTTCTACACCACTATCGTATAAATTAACGCCGATTATCAACAACAATTTATACCAGTAATTGTTTTTATTTACCTGTAAGTTTTTTAATCGGGGTTAATTCAACTTTTCTGAATTCCACTTCAGAACCTTCAGCCTGTAAAGCAATATTGCCTTGGCTTGCTGTGCAATTAAAACCATAATTCACCAGGGTTCCATTTACCCAAACTTTAATTTTGTTGCCAACACATTCAATCATCATGCTGTTCCATTCTCCAACTGATTTTTCAGAACTGTCAGTAAGATTCACGATACGGCGTTTTTTACCTTCGGTAATACCCCAGTCAATTTTTGGGCCCCGGCGTTTTTCCATTTCAGGCACAGCAATATCTTCTACAATACACCAAAAATCGCCGGCATTTTCATGCATCATTTGTACTTCAATTGATTGGGGAAACATTTTATAAAGGGCTCGAG
>JAYSTT010000528.1:0-5981 GCA_043719495.1 Ferruginibacter sp.
ATTTACCAGATATGGAAACGTGAACCTTTAAGTATTGAATTAAGAACCCCGGCAGTATTTGCTCAGAAACTGGAATATATACATCTTAATCCTATAGCAACAGGTTTATGCACTTATCCGGAAGAATATTATTACTCTTCAGCAAAATTTTCCACCGCCGTGGGTGTTCCGCTCCAATCTTCGCCGCTGCCTTGTCTCCCGACAAGCAGCGAATAGGAACTACGCAAACCAAAAAAGCTTACATTAGTAAAAAAATACCGGGTGTAAATAATTTACACCCGGTATTAATAAAATATTGCAGCGGTATTATTTTACCGAATCAATTAATTTTTTAAAGGTTTCCGGTTCGTTCATGGCTAAATCGGCCAGAACTTTACGGTTTAAATCAATATTTTTTGCAGCTAATTTGTGAATGAATTCGCTGTAAGTGATACCTTCTGCCCTAACGGCAGCATTAATACGTGCAATCCATAAGCCACGATATTCCCTTTTTTTAAGTTTACGGCCTACATAAGCGTAAGTTTGTCCTTTTTCCAAAACGTTTTTGGCAACAGTATATACGTTTTTACGCTTGCCATAAAAACCCTTGGCAGCTTTTAATATTCTTTTGCGGCGGGCCCTGCTGGCTACTGCATTTACTGAACGTGGCATATTTTAATTAGTTTAAAGTTAAAAGTTGATAGTTAAAAGTTATTTCAAACCCAATAACCTTTTTACAAAGTGCATGTTAGCATCGCTAACCATACCATCTTTACGCATATTGCGTTTGCGTTTGGTACTTTTTTTTGTAAGAATGTGGCGTTTGAAAGCTTTTTGGAACATGATTTTACCGGAGCCGGTAACTTTAAAGCGCTTTTTAGCGCTGCTGTTGGTTTTAACCTTTGGCATTATATAACTTGTTTTTAGTTACTCCCTGCTGGCGCTCCCAAAAATTCGGGAAACTTTTTGAGCCATGTGGGAAATGTTTAAAAAAGAGAACTATTCTTTTTTGGGCGGCGAAGATAGGGAGAAATCCCTTAATTTATAGTATTGTAAAGATGTTTTTTTGTTGCCAGTTTCAATAAAGTTGTATTTTATATAGCAATTTTTATAAAATGATCTTTATTTCACATACTTCACCCTCTTATTTGCAATTAAATTTGCAAATAACCTATAAGCACCCGGCACACCTGCTGGCAATTCTCTAAAAAAAACTAAACCCGTATAAACAAATCTCCCTTTGCCATAATTGGCTATAATCAAACTCCCCTCCTGCTCTTTTTCGCCGGGATCGTTCATGCTGATTATTTTTTTATAGGCCGTATCGATATTTTCTGCATTGTAAATACTGCGTTCCTGTATCCAGCCATCAAAATCTTTTTCGGTTATTTTGTTAGGATGATTTAATGCCTTGTGGGTAGGAAGCAGAAAATTTACTTTGGCTTCTTCATCCGTAATCCTGTTGCGGCTAATAGTAAAAGGATAAGGCGCAATTTTTGCTTTTACCGGGCCAAGCTGGTTACTGGTATTGTATTGTGAGAATAGCACACCGCCTTCTTTTACATAAAGCATCAGTGCGTCGTACACATTGTTCATCCACTCGTTAGTATTGTATGCCCTTACTCCGGTAACTATTACATCAAACTGACGTAAGTTATTTGTAGTAATATCATTTTCTTTAAGTGTTACCACTTTATACCCCATTTGTTCTAATGCTTCAGGGATTTTATCGCCTGCACCGGGAATGTAGCCTGCATAGTTACCAACTGTTTTTAAATCGAGGTTAATTACTTTAACAGGATCAACATGATTATATACAATATCAGGAATATGGTCGTAACTAATTTTTCTTTGCCCAAGCATTTGTTTTTCATTGATGCTTTTTGCAGAAAAAATCCCATTAACCATCACAGCATCATTATCTGCCAATCCTTTGTTTGAAACTGGAACAGTAAATGTTTTCTTTTCGGCTTTTAAAAAACTTAAGTAAGAATTAGCAGCAATAATTGTGGTATCGCTTTTATTGTATGCCAGTTTTATACTGTCGGCAATTACTTTATTTGCCTGAATAACAAAGCGAATATTTTTAGTTTGATTTTTTATTGCACTGTTAAATAAAACCATTGAAGGTGCAGCACTGATAAACGCTGGTGCAATAATATTTACGGGTTCGTACAATTCGCCTTTTACAGGATCGGTATATTTATACCAAATTGGTTTTGTAAAAATAAATTCCTTCTCTTCAATCATCATACTAAAATTTACACTTAGCGGATTATTCTCTGCTTTACCAATTAGCTGCTGGTCATCTACATTAAAACTCCCTTTTTCTTTTTGGTTCTCCAGCCAGTAAGGTTGTGTAAGTTTAGTATTGGGTTGTATAAACCATGTATAGGTTTTTGTAGTGTTGGTATTTTTTTTAAGCTGATCAAAAATTAAATAAGTGGTATCTATTTGTGCATCGGCATTTATAATGTTTGCGCCGCTGCGGTTATTTACTGTTAAAGTAACTTTTAAACTATCACCCTGTACTGCATATTGCGAATTGGCAGATGCTTCAATAAATAAACCACTACAGTTTTCAATTGCTTTTTTTATTTCTGATATTTTTTGTTCTTTCCAAAAAATATCAGAAACTTTATCAACAGTGTTATAAAGTTTAACCAAATCTGCAACAGATTTTTCAGGATGTTCGGATGAATAGTCTGAAATAATTTTTTCAATATCATTTTTAATTGCCCCTGCAACAATATCAGGTATGTGGTCTTTAGCTGTCCGGCTCCAGTCTATATTAGTCCCATCCATCAAATCATTTTTAGGTGCATCTCCTTTTATCGTTTTAAAATACTCAATTATACTTCCCCTTTGTGCAGGCACTCCAAAGCCCTGACTCTTGTGCATACTGCGGCTTGTGGCTGCTATCTCTCCATAACTTTTTCCGAGTATGGGATTATAATCGCCACATTCTAATTTTAACTGATCTTCCCGCTGTGTATTAGTACCACCAAAATTAAAAGTGTTCCAAAGCAATCGTTTTGCCTGCCATACAGTAACATACTTTAATTGTTCCGGAAATTTTGTGGAATCTGCAGCTGCATCAAACGCTTCTCCTGCAATTATAGCAGAAGCTGTATGATGGCCATGTCCGCCTTCGCCTGTTGTTGGAAATCTTGTAATAATAACATCAGGTTTAAATTTACGTATCACCCAAACAGCATCGCTTAAAATTTTATCATGTCCCCAAATACGCAATGCTTCCTCGGGGCTTTTGCTGTATCCAAAATCAAAAGCCCGGCTAAAAAATTGTTCTGCACCATCAATTCTCCTTGCGGCTAATAATTCCTGTGTTCTAATTAAGCCAAGGTCCACACCCTGCTCATCACCAATTAAATTTTGTCCACCATCACCCCTTGTTAAACTTAAATAACCGGTGCGGTATAATTTTTCATTAGCCAGGTAAGCCAGCAATCTTGTATTTTCATCATCCGGATGTGCTGCAATGTATAACACCGACCCTAAGACATTCAGTTTTTTTAGCTGCAATAAAATTTCGGAAGATGTATATGATTTAGGGGCTTGTGCACTAAGATTTAAAAACCAAAAAGCACTTAATAAGAACAAGGCAACTTTTTTAACTATCATAAATATTAAAAATAAAAATTTGATTATTATTGACCTGCGAAAACCTAACTGTTGCAAAAAAGATGCGTAACTTGAATTTAACTTAATAAAAAATGAAATTAATAACAATACTTACTGCAATCTTCCTTTTTTTAGTGCTGCAATGTACGGCACAAATCAATCCTTACAATTACCAGTCACAAAAAAAAATAGTTTGTACAAATGGTGCTGTGGTTAGTGCTCATCCGCTGGCAAGCAGAATTGGAATGAATATTTTAAAACAGGGTGGTAATGCTATAGATGCAGCAATAGCCACACAATTAGCACTGGCAGTGGTTTATCCAGGTGCT
Source organism: Ferruginibacter sp. (assembly GCA_043719495.1). Taxonomy (GTDB): domain Bacteria; phylum Bacteroidota; class Bacteroidia; order Chitinophagales; family Chitinophagaceae; genus Ferruginibacter. The sequence continues at coordinate 3,951 of JAYSTT010000528.1, forward strand.
GGAAATATTGGCGGCGGTGGTTTTATGCTGGCACATTTAAAAAACGGTAAAAATCTTGCCATTGATTACAGGGAAAAAGCCCCGGGCAAAGCTACCCGTGAAATGTATCTTGATTCAAACGGAAATCCGCAAATGCATTTATCACAGGACGGCCGTTTAGCTGCAGGAGTTCCGGGTACGGTTGCTGGTTTATTTGCATCGCATAAATATGCTTTACTTCCCTTTGCAAAATTAATTCAACCTGCAATTGATTTGGCCGAAAAAGGATTTGCTATTACTGCTTCCGAAGCTGCTTCGCTTAATCAATTAAAAGACGAATTTTTAAAACTAAATACTTCCCCCACAGCTTTTGTAAAAGATATAAAATGGAAAAAGGGGGATACTTTAATTCAAAAGGATCTTGCAAATACATTAAAAAGAATAAGGGATAAAGGCCAGAAGGGTTTTTATGATGGGGAAACAGCAAAATTTATAGTGGCAGAAATGCAAAAAGCAAACGGCATTATAAGCTATGAAGATTTAAAAAATTACCGGGCTAAAGAAAGAACAGCCGATGTTTTTAATTACAAAGGCAATACCATTATTACTATGCCATTACCCAGCAGTGGTGGCATTATTTTGCAACAGATGATGAAGATGATTGAAAATAGGGATATTGCTGCAATGAAATTTCAAACTTTAGCAAGTGTGCAATTGATGACAGAAGTGGAACGCAGGGCTTATGCAGACCGTGCCGAATTTTTAGGTGACCCGGACTTTGTAAAAGTACCGGTGAAGAAATTAACCAGCAATGCTTACCTGGCTGAAAGAATGAGAGATTATGAGGCTTCAAAAGCAGGCAACAGTAAAACAACAAAAGCCGGATTAATTAAAGAAAGCGAAGAAACCACTCATTTAAGTGTGGTGGATAATAAAGGAAATGCAGTAGCAGTAACTACTACTTTAAATGGTGGTTATGGCAGCCGAACTATAGTAAGTGGTGCAGGTTTTTTATTAAATAACGAAATGGATGATTTTAGTGTAAAGCCCGGCGTGCCCAATATGTATGGTGCTGTAGGTAATGAAAAAAACGCCATTGCTCCCGGTAAAAGAATGCTTAGCAGCATGACACCAACTATTGTATTAAAAAATAATAAACCATACCTGGTAGTAGGCACTCCCGGTGGTACCACTATACCTACAAGTGTTTATCAAACTTTAGTAAATATTTTAGAGTTTGGTATGAGTGCCGAAGATGCGGTTAACAAACCTAAATTTCATCACCAGTGGTTACCCGATATGGTTTTTGTTGAAAATGATTTTGATGAAGAAGTTAAAAAACAATTAGAAGCAATGGGCTACAAAGTAATATCAAGAGGACAAATTGGAAGAACAGAAGTGATACAAATAAAAGGCAAACAAATAATTGCTGTGGGTGATAAAAGAGGCGATGATGCAGCGGAAGGATATGCCCCTCAACCATAAAATATTTTTACAAAATTAGATATGTCAATTGGTTCATCATTTCTCCAGTCCGCTATCAAACGCCTCACCTACTACAAAGAATTAGGCGATAAAACATTTGCACAATTAACCGATGCCGATTTTCATTTTCAGCCCAACGAAGCCAGCAACAGTATTGCAATTATCATTCAGCATACAGCAGGTAATATGCTCAGCCGCTGGACAGATTTTTTAACCAGTGATGGCGAAAAAGAATGGCGCAACCGGGATACTGAATTTGAAGAACAGCATTTATCCAAACAACAATTAATTAGCATTTGGGATAGTGGCTGGAAATGTGTTTTAGATACTTTGAATACTTTAACAGAAGACGATTTGCTTAAAACAATTTATATACGCAGTGAAGGGTTACTGGTAGTAGATGCCATTAACCGGCAACTGGCACATTATCCCTATCATTTTGGGCAAATTATTTACCTGGCAAAAATTATAAAAAATGAAAACTGGCAAAACCTGTCCATAGCAAAAGGGCATTCAGCACAGTTTAATCAGCAAATGCATACAAAAGGCTGATTGCTATAAATCCTG
>JAYSTT010000529.1:0-5978 GCA_043719495.1 Ferruginibacter sp.
ACCAAAAACTGATTCACCAAAATAATTTTAAAAATTATTAAATATTTAATGACCCCGTTGGTAACACCGGGGTTTTTTATTTTACTTTGCTTTACATATTAACAAATGAAAAAGAAAATAATTTTATTGCTCCTGCTGGTTATAGTAACCACCGCTGGTTATATTGGTTTTAAAGTTTTTGGCCCAACTGTAAAAGCTCCTGAAAAAAAATATTTTTATATAAAAACGGGTGAAGTTTATGAAGTAGTAAAAGCTGGTTTGCTTGAGGCTAAAATAGTGGAAGGTGAATTTTGGCTTAACCAGATAGCAGATAAATTAAAATATGTAAAAAGCGTAAAAGCCGGCCGGTACGAAATTAAAAATGGCATGAGTATTTTTAATTTAATACGCATGTTACGTTCGGGCAATCAGTCACCGGTAAATTTAGTTATTAATAAAATAAGACTTAAGGAAGACCTTGCCCAAAAAATTGCGGCAAACTTTGAATGTGATTCGCTGAGTATGATTTCATTTTTAAACAATACAGATTCTATCAAAAAATATAATTTAGACAGTAATACTTTAATGACTGCTGTAATACCAAACACCTACAGCATTTTATGGAATACAGCTCCTGCAAAAATTTTTAAAAAATTATACAACGACCAGGAAAAATTCTGGAACGACAACAGAAAGAAAAAAGCTGTTGCCTTAAATATGACTCCTAAACAGGTGTATATTATGGCAAGCATTGTAGAAGAAGAAACCAATAAAGAAGAAGACAAAGGAAAAATTGCCAGCGTTTATATTAACCGTATAGAAACAGGAATGAAATTAGAAGCTGACCCTACAGTAAAATTTGCTATGAAAGATTTTGGCCTGAAAAGAATATTACATGTACATCTTGCCTATCCTTCTCCTTATAATACTTATCAGCAAACAGGTTTACCCTCTGGGCCAATTTGTACCCCCTCATCAAAAACAATTGATGCTGTATTAAATGCCCCGCAAACCAACTATATTTTTTTTGTAGCCAAACCCGATTTTAACGGCTATTCAAATTTTGCATCAACTTACGCAGAACATTTACTGTATGCCAAAGCGTATCAAAATGCATTAGACAGTTTGATAAGAGCACAAAAGGCTAAAGGCAGCAACTAATAGAAAATTTCATTTAGCCGCAACCTAAAAAAACTATTTAGTTAAAATAATAATCTTGATGCTTTCTGGTTAATTTGTATCCAAAAAAAATTATCTTGTAGTATAATGACTAAGCTGGAACGAATTTTATTAACCCAAACGCCACTTGCTTTTATTTTGCGCAAAAGTAAGCACTGGCATTTACCTGGCTTTGAAGGGGTGCCATTGTATGATGTATTGAAATTTTTTTACAAACAAATTAAAACGGTTGGCCTTACCGAAAGAGCATCTGCTATTTCATATAATTTTATCATGGCCATACCGCCATCATTTTTGTTTTTATTTACCCTGATTCCTAATCTGCCTTTTATTTCTAAGTCGAGCCTTAAAATACAATTACATGCTTTAATACTGGATATTGTACCGGCAAAAGTGCATAATAAAAATCTGATCCTTTTTGTTGACTCATTTATTGACGGCACAAAAATTGGCTTACTTTCTTTTGGTTTGGTATTAGCTTTATTTTTTGCCTCCAATGCCATGATGGGTTTAATGCGTTCTTTTAATAAAGGTTATATTGGTTTTGAAAAAAGAACAGGCTGGCATGACCGCTGGATTGCAATAAGATTAACTGTTCTTATTTTTGGACTTGTTTTGGGTTGCTTAATTGCATTAATAACACAAGGGGCAGTTATAAAATGGTTGGGTGTGAAAAGTAATTTTTGGCTGGATTTTATTTTTTACTTTCGCTGGGTAGCCATAATTACTTTGGTATTTTATTCTATCGCATTTATTTATAAATATGCTCCTGCGGTATATAAACGCTGGAAATTAACTTCTCCGGGTACTATACTGGCAGCATTTTTAAGTGTAATGGCCACATTAGGTTTTTCTTTTTTTGTAAATAATTTTGGAAAATATAATGCATTGTACGGTTCTATAGGAACAATTATTATGCTGATGGCACTTATATTTATTAACTCGCTGGTTTTATTAATTGGGTTTGAACTTAATGTAAGTATAAAATCGCTGAAGCTTATTGCAGAAAGGCGTGAAGCTGAGGAAAAAAACAGCAAAGCCATACCAATTATATAAGCGGTCCTTAGTTTCCTTTTTCAGGTAGTAACTTCAGTAAAATTATTTTTTATGAAAAAGATATTATTATCATTTTTTGCTGTTGCTTCAGTTGCAGCAATGGCATTTACTTTTGGCAATATTTTACCCATTGGGAGTGCACTGCCAAAAGCTGATGTTAAATTAAAAGATATTTCCGACACCGAAGTTTCTATTAAAGAAGTAAAAAAAGAAAATGGTGTGCTTGTAATGTTTAGTTGCAATACCTGTCCCATTGTAATTAAAAACCAGCAGCGCACTATAGAGATTGCCAACTTTGCACAAAAAAATAATGTAGGTATAATTATTTTAAACAGTAACGAAGCCCAGCGTAATGATGATGAAAGCCTGGATGAAATGAAAATTTACGCCAAAATACAAGGATATAAATGGAATTATGTTGTAGATAAAAATAGCGAGCTGGCCAATGCATTTGGCGCTAACCGTACACCGGAATGTTTTTTATTTAATAAAGACCTTATCCTTGTTTACCATGGTGCCATTGATGATAATGCCTCAGATGAAAACGAAGTACAACGGCATCATTTAAAAGAAGCCATTACTGAAATGATTGCCGGTAAAGAAATTAGCCGCAAGGAAAGCAGAAGTGTGGGTTGTACTATTAAGAGGAAGGGGTAATTTTTGTAGGCGGCAAACAGTTTTTTACCACTATCCCTAATGATGTGCTGCTCTTTACTATAATAGGCATCGTATTATACAGCATAAGTATTACTTTTTATTTATGGAAAGGCTGTGGCTGGCACCATGCTGTGTGTCATTTTTTTGTGCTGACGGCAACTGTATGTCATTATGTAGCAGTATTGCTGGCGGTTTAAAATATATGAACAGGAACAAGAATTTTCTTTTCTCCTGATGTGGTGTTGATGCTATCTGTATTAAAAGGCACTCCGTTGCCATCACTTGTTGCAGCAACTGCAATAGCTTCATTTGTAACTGGCCTTAAAGCAGCCTTACTATACCCAAATTCATTGGGATTGCTGTGATTAAAAGGCCGTCTCTTGTTGTCGTAATTTTTTTTTGGGGGCATAAAGCCACTTTTCAGCATCATAGCATAATCGGTTACTGAATTTTTCATGTTGCAATTATTTAATGAGTAAGGCAATTATTATTGCACAAAAATGGGGCTATAAAAAAAATAAATCCTTACAGCATTTAAACAAAATGTTGTAAGATTCACACATCTATATTCTTTATTTCCTGACTGGGTATGGTTATAGGGGAGTTACAGGTTTGCTAATGTTTTTACATAGGTGCTTTGCTGAGAGAGGAATTTGAAGCAACCAAGGCGTGGGCCTAAACCCCGTGTTTTATAATAAAAATAAACTTATTTTAAAAACTTACCAATCAACTGCGTCAGGTGGCACAACAGCAATAGTTTGGAAAAATGAGTTCCAAGTAAATATCACTGACGGAACTACAAATATGGGAGTCGATGCAATATTTGTTAAGTAAAATAAACTTACTGATGAATTCCGCACATAAAACAGAAAGCTGTTCTTCGGAAACGGCTTTCTGTTTTTATTAGATTTTTTAATAGCTCTTTAATGGGTGTAACGGCTTTTTTGTTTCAAACTCCGTACTTCGTAGTTAGATTTAACAGGCACCAAATTTTTCCTTAGAGGATTTGCGTCGGAGAAGTACAAATTAAAGTTTGATCCATTTATTTTCTCATCATATTTCTAATCATTTAATCCCTTTCCATTGAGAATTTGTGGTAGGCATTTTTCAATTCTCAACACCCGGGTACTGGATTGTTTGGGTGCAGCAAAATGCAGCAGGTATCCTCTCTGCCGTCCCGGCGTTAATGCATTAAAAGCAGTTTTCAAAGCACGGTTTTTATTTAATTTTTGTTGAAGTTCTTCAGGGATTTCGTATTCCGTAGTCTTTTTTAATCCCACTTTTAAACCAGCTTTTTCTACTTCAATAGCCTCATAGATATAAGCTTTAAGTATTTTTTTCACCTTATTTATTTCCCCAACATTGGTGAAGCGGATCTGGCGTGCCGCCTGCACATTTTTTGTTTGTTGAATCAGCATACCATTGGCATCATTTAACAACGCCCCTTTAAAAAACAACAACGCACAATATTCTTTAAACACATGTATTAAAATGATGTTGCTTTTTTGAAACCTGTAACAAGGGCAACCCCACTTCAATTCTTCGGTAAGCCCACAGTCAAGAACGACCATTCTCAATTGTTCCAGTTCCTGCTGCCACTTAACTTTAGTAAAATAAAAATCAACTTCAGGGTTCATACTATTAATTTATGGATACCAAATCCTTGATATTTAAATACCTTATTTTACAAAGTAAAATACTTTTGCTTTAATGATGCCTCTATTATTTCCTTCAGCTCTTTTATATCTGTATTCTCCAGCTTATTTATGTAGAAGCAATCAACCCCGGTCTTATGCTTGCCCAGTTTTTTAAGCGCAGCAGCATGCTCCTTTATACCCACACTAATGTACAACGGTATATTGGCTTTACGGGGAGAGAAACCTATCCGGAGCCAATCCACTTGCCGGCCAGTGTTGGGGCTTCTGTATCTTTTAATACCAAAACCAATGACCGAGCTGCTCCATAATACAGGTTCTTCCTCAATGGCTTTTTTCATCATTTCCAAAAGCACAAAACTGTCTTTACGTTTTTGTTCATCTTTAACACTATTGATAAAATCGGCTACACTTGCAGCAGTTGGTTTTGTTTTTTTTCAGCCATTTGAAATCATTATTTGTTTGCTATTGGTTTAAAAATTACATCAATTTCAGGCAATCTTTTAAAAATCCTACATCTTCCCTGCTTTTTGAAATTTTTATTGTAGGAAAACACAACAGTAATAAAGGCAGTAAATTTATACTTTTAACGAACCACGGAAAGCCCTGGCTGCATAGTAAGATTCTGCGCCGTTGTGATACACAAAGACATTGTTGTAACGACGGTCACAAAAGAGTGCGCCGCCGAGTTTTCTGATAGCAGCAGGTGTTTTTATCCAGCTCGATGTTTTCGTGTCGAAATTTCCAAGTGTCTGCAAATCCCGGTATTGTTCTTCTGTTAAAAGTTCAATACCCATGTCGGTTGCCATCTCCACAGCGCTATTTTCCGGTTTATGTTCTTTCCTTTTCTCCAGCGCTTCATGGTCGTAACAAACACTTCTGCGCCCTTTCGGGCTTTCGGTTGAGCAATCATAAAAAATGTATTTGCCTGTCTTTTTATCATGGCCAACAACATCCGGTTCGCCGCCAGTTTCTTCCATTTCATTGAGCGACCAGAGCTTCTCCTTATTAGCTTCCAGCTTTGCTTGTATTGTAGCCCACTCAACAGCTTTATGTCGGCTACTGTTTCTCTCAAAACGGGCTTTTAATGTGTTGAGCAGTTCTTTACTTTGTTCGGGTGACAACTGCTTTTTATTGCTATTAATACCGTTCATATTTTTTTGTTTTACTTAAAAATACATCAACCTTAATATTTTTATTCATTAATCAATTGCAACTTAATTAAAAGCTAAATAAATTTTTTACCAATGCAACGCAGCAATTTTTTTTGCCGAATAAAAATAAAGATTAATGGCTGAAATTAAAAACAATTTCATTTACACTGGTTAAAGAGCATGAACCAGGGCGGCGTAAAATAATACCATCTTTATTTCATAAGTAGTCCGAAGGACTGCGTTGAAATATTAGATGGTATTATGCCGACAGAAAAACTATTGGACTATTTATAGTGTA
>JAYSTT010000530.1:0-5975 GCA_043719495.1 Ferruginibacter sp.
CCCGGTTTCCCTATGAAAAATATATTACCCAAAAATTAGTGGCTAAATCTGCTTATTTAAGTTTCAATCTTATAAACAGCAGTAATAATAATGATACCATTTATTTTTTCCCGGGAAGCTTATTTGAAAAAATTGACCTGTATAAAAAAACAGGCAATGTGTTAGCATATCAAAGAAATGGCAATAAAACAGGATTTTGCTTTATCACACTTTCAGCAAATGAAAGTGCAAATTTTATCATAAGTCTTAAGTTTTGCAGGCAGGATTACAACATTCTGTTACCACAATTAATTCGCAAAAACTATATTAATAATTATCAAAAGATATATCGTTTTAGAGGTATAGAATTAAAAAGTGTGGGGTTCGTTCTTAGTGGAATGCTTTTAATTATTATACTTTTTACTGTTGTTAATTATGCTTTAACAGGTAAAAAAGAGTTTTTATATTATTTGGGCTATGCCCTTGCCACTTTTTTTTTAGTATTCTTTTACGCCTATACAAACAGTTATACCGGAAGTGTTACCAGTTTTTTTAATGGTTACCTTGACCTTTTTTTATTAATAACCGGAAATATATTTTACCTGGTTTTTACCCGGTATTTTTTGAATACAAAAATTGAATACCCGGCACTCGATAAAATTTTCAGAATAGTGGAATGGTTTTTATTATTTCTTTTACTTGTATTTACTTTAACTCATTATTTAACCGATTGGTATTTAACCGAACGTTTTTTAGAAAACCTGATGAAGTTTATTGTTTTAGCAATAGGCTTATTATTTATTGCTGTTGCTTTTAAACAAAAAAACAAGTTGTTAACGTATTTGGCCATTGGCAGTGCTTTGGCTATTGTTTTTTCAGGTATTTCATTGACTATTATTTTACTAAAAATTACAACAACCAGCGTTTTTAATGCTGCATTGTTTTATCATGAGGTAGGCCTGCTATGTTCACTGGCATTTTTTCTTTTGGGTTTAACCTATAAAAATCGCAGAGAAATAATTGGAAGAATAAAAGAACAGGAGGCATTAAAATCGGCTGTGGAGAAAAAAGATTTTGAAAACCAGATTGCCATTATAAAAGCGCAACAGGAAGAAAGAAACAGGATAAGTGCCGATATGCATGATGACCTGGGTGCTGGTATGACAACAATAAGGTTATACAGTGAACTGGCAAAAAGCAAAATTGGTGACACTACTATTCCGGAAATAGAAAAAATTTCATCTTCTGCCAATGAACTGCTGAATAAAATGAATGCCATTATATGGAGTATGAGCAGCAGTAATGATTCGCTGGGTAATATGATTGCATATATACGTAGTTATTCACTTGAATACTTTGAAGATACCGGGGTAAATTGCCGTATCACTATCCCTGAAGATTTACCCAATATTGTTGTAAGTGGCGAAATAAGAAGAAATGTATTTTTAGTGGTAAAAGAAGCCCTTAATAATGTTTTAAAACATTCTAAAGCTACAGAGGTTTCCATTGTACTAGAAAGGGTAGTACCCGATGGGCTTAAACTTATTATTCAGGACAATGGCATGGGAATTAATTTTGAAAAATTGCGCCAGTTTGGTAACGGCCTAAAAAATATGAAAAAAAGGATGGATGATATTAATGTTAGTTTTTCTATTGAAAATAGTAATGGCACTTTAATTACCTTGCACCGGGTTGTTACTACTTTTTAACTTTTTTATAGCAGCCTGCTGCAAGTAAAAACCAGCCTAAAATAAAACATAATCCACCAAAAGGTGTAATAGCCCCTATCCACTTTACAGATTGTGTACCACATAAAATATATAACGACCCCGAAAATAAAAAGATACCAAAAATAAAAAGATAGCCTGCCCATTTTAATAACTTGCCCCAAAACTCTTTATACAATATACCTGTTATTAGCAACGCAAAAGCATGATAAAACTGATACCTTACAGCAGTTTCAAATGTTTGCAAACTCTCTGCCGGTAGTCTTGATTTTAGAAAATGTGCGCCAAATGCACCACATATAACCGCAATGGTTGCAAACAAAGCGCCTGACCTTAAAAAAAATTTATTCATTTTTTAATACTTCGTTAATTGTTGTTGCAGTAATATATTTTACAGGTAAAATTATTGTAGCTTTTGAATAAAAAAAATCTCTTTCCTTTAATTTAGGTACGATAAATTCTAATAACTCATCTGGAGATAAATTCATTATCAATGGCCGTTTTTCCTGTTCATTAATTACCCTTCTTAAAATTTCATCAGCAGTTGCCATTAGATATACAGTTGTACCATTCCCATTCATCCATTGCATATTATTATTAAAACAGGGCGTTCCTCCTCCACAGGCAATAATGCAATTTTGTTTTTGCAAAAAAGATTTTAATACCCCTGTTTCTTTTTGTCTGAAATAATCCTCCCCATTTTGTTCAAATATTTCTGCAACAGATTTTTTTTCTTCCTGTTCAATAATTTCATCAAGGTCATAAAATTGAAACCCGCTTTCTGCAGCCCATAATTTTCCCCAATAGGTTTTACCACTGCCCATAAAACCGATGAGAAAAATTTTGCCCCCTAACCCCCTAAAGGGGAAATTAATCGAAGAGTTCATGATATTTTTTTAGCCACTAATGGCACGAATTTACACGAATAAAAATTCTACATTAAAATCTTTGCTAAAATCTTCGCCTGAGTTTTCGCTGCAATTACCCCTTTAGGGGCTGGGGGCTACTTCTTCTTTTTATAATCCCCTCTTTTCCATGCCTTAATAAACTCTGCCCAGGCAAAAGGATTAAAAATATTTTGCGGAGGTGTTTGGCCCTGGTAATATGCTTTGTTACCTGCCTGTTTTAAAAACTGGTTGCTGGCTTCTCTTCCGTCGGATGGTAAGCTGGCCACTAAAATACGCCGGGTAGCTGCATCATTATTTTTACGGGCAATGGTAATATAATCATCCGCTACCGGAGTGTTAAGAAAATCCCTTTCAAATTGGGCTCTGGTTGGCCGTGCCTTTATAATTGTTGCCGGCAGATAAATAGTATCTGTTACCATCAGCTGAATAACACTTTGCTGATTACCTTCTAAATTTGTTGGAACTATAACTGTTTTTGCTTTGTATCCAATGCTTGTAAATTCTATTTCATCCCCCTTTATTACTACTATACTAAACACTCCTTTTTCATTGGAAACTGTTCCCCTGTTTTGGCCTTTTACTACAACACTTACTCCTTCTAATCCTTTTAAGCTATCGGCCGTCATTACCAAACCATATAACTGCACCACAGAATCTTTAAAAGATTCGAACTGGGCTTTTGACTGCGCAGGTTTTAGGAAACAAAAAATTAAAAGTATTGGTAAAAATCTATGCATTAATAAAAGTTGAATAATGGTATGCCGTACAAGTGAGGTTATTTTTTGCCTTTTATTAAAAGTCAAAAAATAACAGAACAAGTTCACAACGATGCTAAATAATGTTACCAAAGTTCGTCCCCAAAAATAACAACATTCCTTATTTAATAAACAAAGTAAAGGCATGAGTGTTTAAATTTGTAATTCTATTGGTTTTTTAACAAATAATTGAACGATGACAAACGAAGATATACTGAAAGCATTAAGCAATGTACAAGAACCCGATTTAGGTAAAGACCTGGTGACACTTAATATGGTAAAAGATGTAAATATTGATGGCAATAATGTTTCTTTTACTATAGTCTTAACTACTCCTGCCTGCCCTATGAAGGATATGATGCGGATGGCCAGTGAAAATGCCGTGAAGCTTTTGGTAAATAAAAATGCCATAGTTACTGTAAACTTTACTGCCAACACCAGCAGCAATCGTAAAGATGCTAAAACAGTTTTGACCGGTGTAAAAAATATTATTGCTGTTGTTAGTGGCAAAGGTGGTGTGGGAAAAAGTACAGTGAGTGCTAACCTTGCATTGGCATTAGCTGCTGGAGGTGCAAAAGTTGGTTTGATGGATGCCGATATTTATGGCCCCAGCCAACACATTATGTTTGGCATACGTGGCGAAAGGCCGATGATGAAAGATGACGGTAGCGGCAAAGGTTTGATTGTACCCATTGAAAAATTTGGTATTAAAATAATGAGTATTGGTTTGCTTATTGATGAAAAGCAGGCGGTGGTTTGGCGTGGGCCAATGGTGAGCAGTGCCATACGCCAGTTTGTTACAGAGGTAGATTGGGGCGAACTGGATTATTTAGTAATTGACATGCCGCCGGGCACAGGCGATATTCATTTAACGGTGGTGCAAACTGTACCCGTTACTGGCGTAATTGTTGTTACCACGCCGCAACTGGTAGCCTTAGCCGATGCTAAAAAAGGTGTGGCCATGTTTGGACAGGCGCAACTAAAAGTACCCATTATTGGCCTTGTAGAAAACATGAGTTATTTTACCCCAACAGAATTGCCCAATAACAAATATTATATTTTTGGAAAAGATGGTGGTAAAAATTTAGCCGATGAATTTGATCTTTCTTTTCTTGGACAAATACCTATTGTACAAACTATAAGAGAAGGCGGCGATATTGGTGTGCCTGTAATGATTAGTGATGATGCCATAAGTAAAAAAGCCTTTGAAGATTTTACAGGCAATGCAGTTAGGGCTATCGCTATGCGGAATGCAAATTTGGAACCGACTAAGGTGCAGGAGATGACCTCACCTATCCTCTCCTAATGGAGAGGGAAATGGAGGAGATTATGTAGAAGATTGTGTAGTAGAAAATTGCTTTTAATTTTATTCTCTCTTTGTAACAAAATTGTAAAGAATGATTAAATAATTTAGTTCCCCATCCAAGTTCCCTCTCTTTTGGAGAGGGGTTGGGGTGAGGTTTTATTCAACAAAGCACTCCGCTTATATGAAATACTTTTGTAAAATTTTTACTCTCTGCATTTTTTTTGCATGCTCCTCTCCTAAAAAAAATACTACTATAAATAGCGAACTGCAAAAGCCCCCGGAATTTATCCCGATTTTTTCGGGAGGGGGTTTGGGGGCTTTTGATAAACAAGGCCACCGTGGTTGCCGTGGCTTAATGCCGGAGAATACTATTCCGGCAATGATAAACGCAATTGGATTAGGTGTTACCACTTTGGAAATGGATGTAGTAATTACAAAAGATAAACAGGTAATATTATCGCATGAGCCATTTTTTAATCACGAGATAACTACCAAAGCCGATGGTAGTTTTATAAATGAAAAAGAAGAAAAGGATTACAATATTTTTAAAATGACTTTTGCCGAAACGCAACATTTTGATGTAGGATTAAAACCACATCCCCGTTTTCCGCAGCAGCAAAAAATGGCAGTACAAAAACCCCGGTTGGCAGATGTATTTGATTCGGTTAAAAATTATATGATGACTGCAAAAAGACCGTACCCTTATTTTAACATCGAAACCAAAACTATGCCTGCCACAGATAATATTTATCACCCTGCACCGGCAGAGTTTGTGGAACTGTTGATGAAAGTAGTTAAGGAGAAAACAATGGAGCAGTATGTAATTATTCAATCTTTTGATTTTAGGACGCTGCAATATTTGCATGAGCATTACCCTGCAATAACTCTTGCTGTGCTTATTGAAGAAGGCAATAAAAAAAGTATTGGTGAGATAGTAACGGAACTTGGTTTTATGCCTCCAATTTTTAGTCCGCATTATTCAATGGTTACAAAAGAAGCAGTTGCTGCATTGCATTCTCATAAAAAGAAAATAATTCCGTGGACGGTGAATGATAAAAAAGAAATGGATAGATTGAAGGCTTTGGGGGTAGATGGAATAATTACTGACTATCCCAATTTGTTTAATGAGTAGCAAGGCAAGGCATATTGTGTTTGTTATTTTTGCCGTGTTTGGTTTTGCAGCAATGCTTTACCATACTGCTGGTGCAGTAAAACCATTTGATGAAACCCCTGCATGGCGGCATACTTTATTTATTGGCATTTGTACAATTTGCATTTATGGTTTATTAAAAAAGCCTAA
>JAYSTT010000054.1:0-1811 GCA_043719495.1 Ferruginibacter sp.
AACTGCAGCCGAAGATTACAACGTCCAGCCACACTTGCAGCAATACCCATGTTGGTGGCTGGGCTTTTCTCCAAGTTACTTTTTCTTATGTTTATGATGCTTCTTCAAATGCTCTTTCAATAAATCCTTGCCGTAGTCATTGCCATTAGGTGTCCGAACAACTGTATGAATATGCGTCTTAACTGGGCCTGGATATGGTTTTGATTTGTCATAAAGAAACACAGGCGACTGATGGTCAAATTCTATCAGAATTACAGGGCTGTGGATTCTGTAATAGAATGGGCTTTCAATATTTGCGCCTTGAACCCATGTAAAACTTGTTTCGTTTAAATGAAGTTTTACGTCTGTCATTTTTACTTTGGCTTGGCCGTCTCTTACGTTATTTACATATTCTTCAATCAAATCAAGTAATGCGACTTGTTGTGCTTTTGATAGTTTTGAAGCAGAAATGCCCGTCTTTGCAATAATTTCGTTATCTCTAAATGCTTCGCTACGGTTAAAATCAAAATCTTTTTTATTCCAAAGAGTTGCTTTTTTCTTTTGCAAGCTATCAAGCGATAGGTAAAAATTCAATCCCTTATTTTCTTCTGCTGCAAAAGTCCTTAGCCCTTTATTTTCTCCAGAGTCAATTAGCGTTGGTTCTGACCCCATAAAAGTTGGTGTCATTACAACTTGGTCGCCAAGGATAAAATAGTTAATTACTAAATGATGCCCTTCTATTTGCCAACCCCACGGTTCTGTATCAGATGGCGTACCAAAAAAAGTAAACCAATATTTCTCACCTCCTAAAAATTTATTGTCGGGAACTAAGGTTGCCAAGTAGGCTTCCATTGTCATAATGTTTTTTGCCTTTTGCAATCCCTTTGCACTTAAACTTTCTTTTAAAAAAGCAAAAGCAAGGTCTTTTTGCTTTTGCTTTAAATCTTCTAAGCAAACACCTGCTCTTTTCCATCGTTCTATATTGTGCCATCTTCTCCATTCTTCTGATTCAATTGGAAAAGTGCATTTTACTTTTTGGTCTGCATTAAGTGATTCAAGAAATGTAATCACAGCATTTTTTATAGGTGCAGTAGAAATACCCGTTTTTTTTATAGGGAAAAGATTTTTTATTGGCTTTCCGTCTGTCGTAATACCGACATAAGGCTTGGCAAATAGAGTTGCTTCTTCAGGTGAATTAGGTACAACAAAAAGCATTTGTGTAGGTATCACTTTGCTTTGCAAACCGTCTATAAAACCCCAACTTTCAATCCTGTCTTGGGATTGATTTTTTTCAAGAACAAAATACCGCCAAAAATCGTAATTGTCTTTGGCTGCTGCATACATATAATCTATAGTTTTACCTATAACCGAGTCTGGAAAAGTTATAGTTTGTTGATAAAGACCATTTGTGTCAAGCGTTGTCGGGAAAAATGAAACTTGTTGAACAGTTTTGCCCTCCACATAAGGCTCGACTGACCATACAATAGCCACAGAATCTGGATTTGCTATTTGAGTTATTTTGAGTTTAAAAGTTACTTTATGGTCTGTGCTAAGATTATTTTGTTGAGCATTTAATTTGCAAAAGAAAATAGAGGTTAGTAGTAGTAAGATTATTTTGTTCATATTTTTTTTTGATTAGTCGCTATTACAATTTGGTAAGTGTCATTTAGCCTTGCCACCAACGAACAGGGCTTTGCGATGGTGTGGCATTTGAAAAACGTCCGCATGGAACAAAAGCCTAATTAAATAACCGATGTACATATTACCAACAAAAAGTTAAAGCGATGAACGTCAAGCTGGAACAAAAAAACAACAGCGAACAAAAAGCCGAA
>JAYSTT010000531.1:0-2476 GCA_043719495.1 Ferruginibacter sp.
GTATTACCCGTTTTATCTGTTGCACCCTGCGGTGTGGAAGCCATTGCCCAGATGCTCTGTGGAAAACGAAGATCGATACCCGATCTGCTGCTTTCAAAATCATCCAGGTAAGAAGTACCTTTTGAACCTTTCCCAATTTGGGGTGCATGTCCGGGCTTTAACATCGCCCCTTCTGCAAATACATTTATTGTGGATGGCGCTGTGGTTTGATAAAACGGTAGCTTATCTAAAAGTTTGGTTAACCGTGGTATGTCTTTCCGATAGTTAACATCTAAACCATACATGGTATTGCGGATTGGGTCTTCCCCAATATTTGTTTTATTAAAGAAAGGCCTTTCGCCCAGGCGTACTATTGTGCCGCCAAAAGACAATTGTTCTTTAATAGTATTTTTTGCAGTGTAATCAAAACGGAGCCCTACATAATTACGCTGCTGAAAACCATACAATGCATTATTTTCAGAATTTACCTGCACGGGTAACCCAGAGTTTATGATTGCAGAATTAATAATTTTTATTGTTCCCAAATCGTAATTAATATCGTAATCCACGCCTTCTAACAAAGCCCTTCCGCCTGCAGTAACTGTTACCGAGCCACGGGGTACATTGTACCCAATACTTATATCGGATGATCCTGAAATTTTTGCCGACCCTTTTAAAACAAACCTGTTAAGATTGGGATACTGCTGTGCTACCGCTTTAATAGAATCGTATAATGCATAAAACAAAGTATCTTTTATGTTGGGTAAATTAGGATTGGTATAAATGCCCTGTGCTAAATCACGGCCAAAGGGTTCTAATACCGGAAACATGATGCGGCTGTATTGAGAAAAAACAGTATATCCCTCCACATAATCAAATACTCCATCTGGCTGAGGATCTAACTGGTTGTTTAACCTGTCTAAATTTATTAATGAAATAATTGGAAAGCCACCATTTTTATTTCCAAAAGGCACATAACGTTTCAGGCCAAGGCCGGGTTCCTGGTACAATACATCAAGCTTAAAGTCTTGTGGCGTTAATGTGCCATAGCCGATTGGATACACATTTTTCATCATCAAACTCCATATGGGTAACCCTGGGCGTTGCGATGTGGCTTTTAATAATTTTAAAAACAATATTTTTTGTGTGGCAGATGCACTGTCGGGAGGAAGATCCTGCGAAAATTCTCCTACCTGAAAAATTTTACCGTTGTAAGAATATTGGTACGCCACTGCTACCACTTCATCTGTTTGCAAAGGCTGGCTTAAGGAAAGAAAACCAACTGTTGGATGAAAAGTGTATTGGGTGGAATCTAATTTACGGGCAAATGTTTTTTCAAAATCCTGTACCGGCAGTAAACCCTGTACAATTAAATTATTATAAACCAATGATGGGTTACGATTATTAGGATTAGAAATAATTGATGAGTAAACCGGGTTAGTTCCGTTAGTAGGTATTGCAGGATTAGCAAAGTTCCCGTCTTCACCTAAATTCATTAAGCCAACAATATCTCTTGTATCGGTGGTGGTACCATTTCTGTTAGTAACCCAAACTTCCATCCGTAAAATTTTAATGGGAGAAGTTGGCTGAGGCAAATTCTGCATCACTTTATTATAGTTAGCCCTGAAATATTGTGCTACCAAAAAATGACGGTTTTCCTCGTATTCATCTGCTTTTACTTCAAATAATTGCGATGAAGAACCTCCCTGCAGGTTAGTTGTTTGCCGTTGCGATTTTTGATTGGCTAATACTGTTGTAATATTTAGTTTTCCAAATTGCAACTGCGTTTTTACACCAAACAATTGTTGTGCACCGGGTATTAATGTACTGCGGCTGGGGAATGAAACATTACCCAATTCAAAACGTTTTACTATTTCATCATCAAGGCCGGTATAGTCTAATTTTAATTGATTGTCTTGCCCAAAATTTGCCTGTGTATTATAACTTATGGGAAATTTTAATTTGCCCCCAATATCTGCATTCACGTTAATTTGTGCCTGCGGTTCAAAATCGAAACCACCGCTTTTTCTGGCTCTTTCTGGCAGTGTGGGGTTATTAATATTTTGTCCCTGGTAACCTGCAGTAATGTTTACATTACCTTGTGGTGTAATATTTATTTTGCCATTACCAAATAAGCGGTTAAATAAACCATCGTAAATAGATAGTTTGGGTTTTACTTTTCCCCGGTTGAGAATGCTGGTGGTATTAGAACGTTTTTTAAAATAGTCAATCTCTAATTGCCGCTGCCTTAATTGCCAATACTCATCAAACGAATAAGAGGTGGGGGTACGAAAATACTTATTGCCTATTTTTTCATAAACCACA
This sequence comes from Ferruginibacter sp., assembly GCA_043719495.1. Classification (GTDB taxonomy): domain Bacteria; phylum Bacteroidota; class Bacteroidia; order Chitinophagales; family Chitinophagaceae; genus Ferruginibacter. Next base: position 2,305 of record JAYSTT010000531.1, read on the forward strand.
TACCTTTTTGTTTTGGCATCATACACTACCGAATCCTTAAGATTAGAAGGGTTTTTAAAATCGTAAGTACTACGACGGAAGTTTGAAACGGCATCGCCTCTTCTGTCGTGAATAGGAAAAACAAGCTTGGTATTCCCTTTGGGAGAAGTAGTATCCTGAAAAAAGAGGGTAG
>JAYSTT010000532.1:0-2475 GCA_043719495.1 Ferruginibacter sp.
GATAGATATTCACGAGCATCCGGTTTGGGTGAAGGCATATTACTTAAATCCCGAGACTTTTAAAAGTGCCCCTTTGTTTTTATTAAGCACTGATTTACCAGAGAATGATTATGTTTCTCAAACTATTACTCATCGATTGTATGATGCAAATGTGGCCACCAAAGTGGCACAGTTTATTTTATTAGGCGTTGGAGGTGCTAAATTAATTGATGAATTAAATTTCAATCCTGAATTATACCATTTAAATGAAGCACATGCTATAAGCTCTGCTTTTTATTTGTATAAAAAATATGGTAGTGCCGAAGAGGTTAAAAAAAGGATGGTGTTTACTACACACACTCCCGAAGAAGCAGGTAACGAAAAACATGATATTTTTCTTTGCGAAAAGATGAGTTATTTCTGTGGAATGAAATTAGATGATGTAAGGAAGCTAACCGGAATGGAAGGAGATTTATTTAACCATTCTTTAGCCGCTTTACGTTTTGCAAAGTTGGCAAATGGAGTTAGTCAGTTGCATGGCGAAGTTAGCCGTAAGTTGTGGGCCAAGTATAAAGATATTTGCGAAATAAAAGCAATTACCAACGCACAAAACTGGCAATATTGGGCCGATAAGCAGTTGTATAATTTTATGAATGAAAATAATGCTGCAGGATTTGATGACAGGAAAAATTTTTTAAAGAAAAGAGCTTTTGATGTTGTAGCTGATCAAACAGGGAAATTATTTAAACCTGATGTATTTACCATTGTGTGGGCACGTCGTTTTGCCGGATACAAAAGAGCTGAATTAATTACAAGGGATGAAGTAAGATTTGAGAAATTATTGGCCAGCAAAAAATATCCGGTACAAATAATTTGGGCTGGTAAACCATATCCGGTTGATTACCCTGCAATAAGTGATTTTAATAATTTGGTACACCTGAGCAAAAAATATGATAATGTAGCTGTTTGTACAGGTTATGAATTAGGTTTAAGTAAACGTTTAAAGCAAGCCTCCGATCTTTGGTTAAACAATCCTCGTGTGCCAAGAGAGGCAAGTGGAACAAGCGGAATGACTGCGGCAATGAACGGTGCTGTTAACTGTAGTACTAATGATGGATGGATATGTGAATTTATAAACCATGGGAATAACGGTTTTGTTGTACCGCCAATTGATTATGAAAATATAAGTGTGCATGAACAGGATGAGTATGATCTTAATAAATTGTACGAGATATTAGAAAATCAGGTGTTACCGCTTTACTACGAAAATCAAGAAGTGTGGAGACAAATAGTACATAATGGTATGAGAGATGTACGTTTTCAATTTGACAGTAACAGGATGGCGAAAGAGTATTACGAAATACTTTATAAATAATTTTAAGGGCTTTGGTAAAACAAAGCCTTTTTTTATTGAACCAATTATTATATAAATACGTTTATTATTTTATGCAACGTATTTTTCTGGTTACTTTATTTATTGGTGCTTTTTTTTTACAGCCTGCCTGCAAAAAAGAGAATAAAGCACCTGCTGTATTTCCTCCCGTAAATCCTGGTATTTACAAAAATTATCTTGCTTTGGGTGATTCTTATACTATTGGGCAGTCTGTTCTGCCAATAGAAAGATTTCCAGCACAAACTTTAAATTTACTTTCTAAAGACAGTATCAGCTTTAATGCCCCTGAATATATAGCGGTAACAGGGTGGACAACCCGTAATTTAATAAGCAGCATTATTACAGCACCACCAGCAAAAACTACTTACGATTTTGTAACATTACTCATAGGTGTAAACAATCAATATCAGGGTAGAAGCCAGCCCGAGTATGCAGCAGAGTTTACAGAATTGCTAAACACTGCTATTCAGTATGCAGGTAACCGGCCAAAGAGAGTTGCTGTGCTTTCCATTCCCGATTGGGGCGTTACACCATTTGCAAATGGCAGGGATAAGGCTTTAATTGCAAAGCAAATAGATTCTTTCAATGTTATTAATAAACAAATTGCTTTAGCCAAAGCTGTAAATTATATTGATATTACACCTTCTACAAGAATGGCGGCAACAGATCCTGCTTTAGTTGCAACAGACGGTTTGCACCCTTCGGGTAAGGAATATGAAAAATGGGCAATGCTACTGGCAGCGGTTATAAAATCTAATTTGTAAATTTTTTCTGGATGAGTCACCCTTTTGGGGTGAGCCACCCAGAAAAATTTCCTCTACCACTCCTAAAAGTTTTTATACCAACCTTAATACATACTCTACCATCCTTCCTTAATTTATACAAGAGAATAATAAACCAACGCATCTTTGTGTGGTAATTTATTTACAATGAAACTACTTACTGCTTTTATTGCTTTTTTTTTGAGTGATTTTATCCTCTGCAATTTTAATACTTCTCCTCCCGGCAGATAATTTTATAGTGCATTTAAAGATATGGGTCTGTAATGCTCAATTGTGTTTTAATGCACAAGGGTGCGACGCCAATGCAGCTTAATAGAATTA
>JAYSTT010000533.1:0-2467 GCA_043719495.1 Ferruginibacter sp.
CTTCAGCAACCCCTGCCCAACTTTCGTGTAGAAGCCTGGGATAAAGATCTGCTTGTTGATGATTTTGTTGGAGAAGCTGTAAGCGATAAAGACGGTCATTTTCAAATCAGTTTTACTCAAAAAAGATTCAGGGAATTATTTTTAGATAATAAACCTGATATCTATTTCAAAATTTATGCTAACGATAAAATAATTCACAGTACGGAAAACTCAGTATTGTGGAATATTGAAAGCGGTGAAAAAGCTGTAGAAATCATTATTGATATGCAGGCGGATAATATTCCGGAAGTACCTGATAAAGCTGTTCGAAAGGTATATGGATTATTACGCAATGAATTTGGAGCGTTGCTGAAAAATGTAACAGTACAGGTTTTTGACCGGGACCTTCGTAACGAACAATTGCTGGGTAGCCATTTGTCAAAAGATGGCAAATATGAAGTAAGGTACAATGCAGGGCAATTTCAGAAAGCTGAAAAAGGATCCGCTGATATTGTAGTAAAACTGCTGGATGAAGCCGGAAAGGAGTTGTATAAGTCGTCCATTTTTTACAATGCCCCAACCAGTCTGGAAGTAAACATAAACCTTAACAATGCAGAATACAAAGGCGCATCCGAATGGGAAATATTAACAGATACACTAAATCCTATAATGGAAAGTCTTTCACCTCTAGAATTAAGGGAAGATGAACAATTTCAGGATGTTTCTTTTCTTGCTGGTGAATCAGGGAGAAGCCAGTTACTGATAGGCACCTGGATTTTTTGCTATCATTTGTTTGAAAAAACAACAATGGAAAAAACGCCATTGGAGGCACCTGTCTTTTTTGCTTTTATGCGTCAGGGCCAACCGGCCTTATTATCCGATGTCTTGTCCTGAATTGAGTTTACGATTATTCGTAAATTTAAATCAGACAAAACATGGAAAAGACAACAGTAAACCGAGAGGCAATCATTGCCGAGTACTTAACAGGCGAGAAAACTTTTCGCCAATTAGCAGCCAAATATGGAGTTGATTTTAGAACAATTCATTATTGGGTGAGTAGTTATAAAGGAAAGATAAAACCAAAGCCTAAGTTACCCAAAAGTGGCTTACAATCTGAGATTGTACCACCCGTATTACCTGCTGATGTAAAAAAACTGCAAGCCGAATTACGTAAGGCTAAACTCCATGCCGAGGTGTTGGAAGAAATGCTCAAACTATCCGAAGACCTTACAGGAATTGACTTAAGAAAAAAGTTTGGTGCCAAGCGATTTTAAATGTTGAACAAAGAGAGCCGAGGAATATTACCGCTCTTTGCTCATTGCTTGGTTACAGTAGGCAAGCCTTTTATCAAGGCCAACATCAAATGCAAAAAGAAGTTTTTGAGCAAGAAATTTTACTGCAAGAAGTACTTGCTATACGAACAAAACAAAAACGCTTAGGCGGTAGAAGGTTATTAATTAAGCTAACTGAATTTATGCAAAGCCATGCCATAAATATAGGTAGGGATGCTTTTTTTGATTTGCTTTCTTATAATGGATTATTGGTTAAAAACAGGAAGCGAAAAAAGCCAGTTACCACTAATTCTTATCATCGGTTTAAAAAGTACAAAAATCTGATAAGCGAATATATCCCTACAGCCCCAAACAAGCTATGGGTATGCGATATAACCTATATTACCCTTAATGGTTCGTTTGCTTATCTTAGTTTAATAACAGATGCATATTCAAGAAAAATTGTAGGATTTTATTTATCCAAAACATTAGAAGCAGTGGGTTGTATAAGAGCTTTACAAATGGCAATAAAAGGTTGTGATGACCTTACAAAACTTATCCATCACAGTGATAGAGGCGTTCAATATTGTAGTAATGATTATGTAAAAATATTGCAGAAAAACAACATCAAAATCAGCATGACTGAAAATGGCGACCCCTTAGAAAATGCTATTGCTGAACGGGTAAATGGAATTTTAAAAGATGAATTATTGGATGATAAATTTGGCTCTTATCAAATTGCCCAAAATGAAGTTGCTGTTGCAGTAAGTATTTATAATCATGAAAGACCTCACAGTAGTATTGAATTTTTAACGCCTGTAGAAGCACATCAAAAAACAGGGAAATTAGAAAGGAAATGGAAGAACTATTATCAACAAAAAGAAAATACCGCAGCGTAAAAGGTTTTTTTAGGCATAACGGGCTCGAAAGTAATTATCAAAAAACTCCGAATAAATCGGAGTTGATAAAACGAATTACTTCGTCACCCAGTGGAGTATTCCTGGCAAGTTGCTCCTCAGCAGAGCTTGCTTACGCTTTGTCCACTAAAACAAATGTAAACTTTAAACAGGATTATTTTAAATTTGTAAACCTGTCTAAGGACTATCAATAAAAATGTGTAAACTTTTTTTAGGACGAGACAGACCCTTGCAAAAATTTCAAAGAAATATAAAGACCCGATACTTTTATCATCCGCTGAACTACTTAGAAGAATAATT
>JAYSTT010000534.1:0-5952 GCA_043719495.1 Ferruginibacter sp.
TTCTTCCAAAATTGCTTTTTAAAGATTTTTTATTCTTTTCAACTGCCTTCTATGAACTCTTGCAGATTAAAATATGGTTTTTAAGGCTCGACTATTTAAAGTTGTGAAAAATGGCAGCATAAAAAAAACCACTACCTCTCAGTAACAGCCTTTAAAATATTTTCTCAAAAATTATTAACGCAATTTATGTATAAACTCATTATCCATAAACTGCTTTTGAATATCTTTTAGATCCCTTAAAATACTTGCATCAACTAATTGTCCGCCGGTTTCAATAGTAAAACCGCCAATCAATTCATCTTTAACACTGGTTTCTATTTCAAATTTTTGAGAAGGCATGGCAGTTTTTACATTGGCCATTATTACTGCTTTTAAATCATCGCCAAGCGGCGATGCAGTGGTAATTTTTACTTTTTTAATATTGTTTAAAGCATTGTACTGGTCTATATAAGCATTTACAATTTGTGGTAAATTAGCTTCCCTTGTTTTTTTAACCAGTAATTGAATAAAGGCTGTAGTTAAATTACTCACCCTGCTTTGGGTAACCGCATTAATAATAGCTTCTTTTTTATCGGCTTTAATAATGGGGCTACTTAATACCGCTGTAAAATCAGGATTGGTTTTACAAACGCTACTCAGCCATTTCATATCGGTATATACGGCTTCTATTTGGTTCTGCTCTGTAGCTAAATCCAATAAACTTTTTGCGTACCTGCCTGCTAAACGTGGATTGTTCATACCCCTGTCCCCTAAAGGGGAACTTGATTTGTATCAGTATTTATTTGTTCGAAAATACCGATGGTTAAAATTTAATAAAACAAAAAAATATAGTCAATCTTCTCCTTTTTCCCCCTTTAGGGGATAGGGGCTGCTCTTAATTCAATTTTACTTCTGCTGCTAACGTTTTAATATAATTCTCCTGCTCTGCTTTGTTGCTTAATTCTTTGCGTAAAACTTTTTCGCTGGTTTCAATTACCAGTGTACCAATTTGATTTTTTAAATCGGTTAAGGCAGCCATTTTTTGTTGCTGAATAGTTGCCTGTGCATCTGCAATAATTTTTGAAGCCGCCAGTTTCGCCTCTTCCTTTGCTTCGTTTACAATTTTGTCTTTAGTTTCTTTGGCCTCTTTAAGCATGGTACCTCTTTCTTCTCTTGCCTTTGCTAAAATGGCTTCGTTGTCATTCTTCATCTGGGCCATTTCTACTTGTATTTTTTCGGCGCTGGCCAGGCTATCCGAAATTTTAGTTTCTCTTTCGGTAAGCCCTTTAGTAATGGCGGGCCATGCAAACTTTTTTAAAATAAAAAAGGCAATACCAAAAGCAATAAGGTTCCAAAATAAAAGGCCAATGCTTGGTTCAAGTATAGCCGGTAACTGAAATAAAAAAAATACATTCATTGTATAAAAATTAAAAAATAAGTAACTTTTCTTTTTCCCTATAAGATAATAGGATAAAAATTACTGCATCCTCCGCCCTGTGCTTCAGATGCAGTAAATAGTTTTAGAATGGCGCTTTGAACACAGCCAAAAGACCCGCTACTGCCGAAAGCAGTGCCACACCCTCTACAAGTGCTGCAGCCAAAATCATAGTGCCTCTAATGTCGTTGATAGCTTCAGGCTGGCGGGCAATAGATTCTACCGCACCTTTACCAATTAAACCTACCCCAATACCTGCGCCAACTGCTGCAAGGCCTGCGCCGATTGCACCACCCATGTGCGAAAAGCCGACATCTAATAAAACATTTAACAATGCCATACTACTTGATTTTATAGTGATTAAAAAAATACGTTTTTAGTGATGCCCTTCCTCATCGTGCCCACCTTCTCTTGCCTGGCCAATAAATACCGCTGTTAAAGTGGTAAAAATATAGGCTTGTATAAATGCCACTAATACTTCTAATAAATAAATAAAAACCGCCAGGGCTGTAAATAAAGGCGATGTACCCCAACCCAATGCCTGCTTCATACCAGCCATAATAAAAATGAGGCAGATAAAACTTAAAATAATGATATGGCCTGCCAACATATTGGCAAACAAACGAATAATTAATGCAAAAGGCTTGGTGAATATGCCTAAAATTTCTACCGGAACCAATATTGGCTTAACACCATGTGGTACGGGCGGCCAAAAAATGTGTTTCCAGTAATGCCTGTTGGTACTAAACATAATAATAAAAAAGGAAGTGATACCCAAAATAAAGGTAAAAGCAATATTGCCTGTTACGTTAGCAGCACCGGGTATTAAACCAAAAATATTATTGATTAAAATAAAAAAGAAAACAGTTAATAAAAAAGGTAAATAGCTTTTATACTTTGTACCCAAATTTGGTTTTGCTATATCATCCCTTACAAATGTAATAACCGGCTCCAGTGCATTTTGCCAGCCTTTGGGTGCAGTATTTACTCCCAGGCCATTTTTATATTTTTTAGCAATGCCAAGCATTAAAAAAAGCAACAAAGCAAGTGCCAGCAGCATTTGTGTGGCATTTTTGGTAAGAGATAAATCGTATAATTTTACATTGGCATTGGGCATTCCTGCTGCATCAGTTATGTAAATGGCACCAGCTTTATACACTTTATCATTTCCATTTTTTACCGTATCCAATCCATGCTCTTTCATAAATGCTGTGGTAAGCAGGCGGTAACCATCATGCACTTCCTGGCCATGGTGCAATGCCGAGGACATAAAAAAACTAAATCCTTTTTCTTTTGAATATAATATTACCGGCAGGGGGATAGAAATATGTTTGGCTTCGTGTGGGTTTTCTTTGTTGGGGATGGTTAATAAATGAAACTCATGGGCATCCATTACGTGGTCCAGTATAATTTCGCCAGCATCTAATTTTTCTTCATGCTGTTCGGCAATTTTTGGCTGCTGCGGCTGGCCATTTATATTATTAGAAAAAAGCAATATCCCTAAGCCAAAAGCCGCTGCTAGTATAGTTTTGATGAATTTAGATGCCATGTGAAACCTTGAATTTGGCGCAAAGATAAGGTGGGAGGTGGGAAATTAAAAATTGAAAGGGGATTAATTAGGGATTATTGTCTTCGGTAGCTTTTCGTATTTTTTCTAACTCTTCTATATCCAATAAATCTTTTAGCCTACCGGCTGCTTTTTTGCAGGTAATTAGATGATTATAATGTAAAAACCTGACCATAACACCTTCAATTTCTGTAATTACTGAATATTTGTAACACTCCTCAAACCCAATTTTTTCCAATCCTTTTACATTTACCATTATATCCAACTTAAAACCCATGTTCAATTGAAAATCTGTCCAACCAGGTATAAAATCCATTGTTTCTATTGGGGAATAATCTCCTGACCCTTGCTCTTTTAGTGCTTTTCTTAATTTTTTTCTATTACCCAAATTATCTTCAATCCAAATATCAATATCATTTGTAGCCCGGCTATATCCATGTAAGTTTGTAGCAAATCCGCCAATCATAATATACCTTACTTCGTTTTGTTGCAAACATTTCCAAAGCGATAAAATATCCTCGTTAAAAACATCCATTTTATTTATTGTTATCTATCATTTTAGGTGAATGAATGATTTTTGCATTACTAATCGTTTTAGAAACTTTAATCAACTTCATTAAAGTATAAAATCGCTCTGAATAAGAAGTTTTTGATGCTTCTAAAAGTCTTGCTTTTTCAAGTTCTTCCTTAGAGTTATATTGTGTAACTATTGCTTTTTGCATTATTCAAATTTACACCATTTTTATATTTTTAACCCACTTTTCTTAAGCCCTAAACAAAAATAACAAAAACAAAATATTTACACTTCTTGTATTACATCAAAGCCTTTAAAGCTTCCTACAACCGCAAAGCCAATAATATTTGCACTCATTTTTTTTATTTTCATTTTACAGGCTGTTTCATTAATGGTTGCTCCAGAACCTACAGCATCATCAATAAGCAATATTTTATTAAATGCCCTTTTGTCATCTACAACAATACTCGACCTTGCGTTGCTTATCCTGTCTTCTAACTTAGCCAATGCTTTTTGCGGTATTGGTATTAAACCGCTTACTTTTTTTATTGTAATAGAAGGCAAAGAAAAGTTGAAGGATTTTTTTAAATAATTCATTATTTGAACATCTCTTTTTATAGTAGGCGGAATGTAGCCCACTGCATCAATACCTTCTACTTCAATTAGTCTTTCAATTTTTTCTTTTAGCAATAAACAAATTTTTTCCATCAGCATTTTATTTTGCCCCTGCTTTGCAAAATGTATAAGGTTACCAATTTTAGTTTTACCAAACCTTTCAATAGCATAAAAATCCCCGTAGTACATTTTATCAATACATAATTTGCTAAAGCCCTTTGTAGTTTTTAATTTTTCTGTCCCGTCTATTAATCCGTTTTTTCCAAAATATGCCAAATACTTTTCTCTGGTTTTAATATATTCGGATAAAGTTTTTTGAAAAGGTAGTTTTTGCTTATTACACCATTTATCAAAAGCATCCAAACCATCTAATTCATAACCTGATTGAGAAAATAAGCTGAAATGCTTATTTAAAAAATTAACCCCTTCGGAAGAAATGCTATCTCTATTTATAATACTGCTATCTGATGTCTCTTTTATTTTGTAGTAAACCTTTGGGGGCCTTCCAATTTTTTCAAGCATTTGGTCTGCTACAAGTTTATTTAATACCCTGTGCAACATTTGCCTGGAGGCAGTAATAGCAGTGCTTAAATCGTTAGGAGAGGCTTCGAGATTAGCTTTTAAATACTTAACTATCTCATTTTCAATACTCATAGTTTACAGTTTACAGTAAACTGTAAACATACTACTTTAATTAAAATTATGGTAACTTTTTTGTGTTTAAATAAGAGATGCCTTTTTCTCAAACTGCATTTTGTGCAACTGGTAATAAAAACCTTCTTTGGCTAAAAGTTCTTCATGTGTACCCATCTCTTTTATTTCTCCTTTATCCAGTACCATAATTTTACTGGCTTTGCGTATGGTGCTTAGGCGGTGGGCAATTACAATTGATGTCCTGCCGGTAATTAAAGTATCAATAGCATGCTGTATTAAATTTTCACTTTCCGTATCTACCGATGAAGTGGCTTCATCTAAAATTAAAATAGAAGGGTTGTATAATAATGCCCTTACAAATGATAATAACTGACGCTGCCCCATAGAAAGTGTGGCACCACGTTCCATTACGTTGTAATTATAATTGCCGGGTAATTGCATAATAAAATTGTGTATGCCAATAAGTTTTGCTGCACTAATAACATCTTCTTTTTTTATGTTGGGGTTACGCAGGGTTACATTATCTATTACCGAGCCACTAAATAAAAACACATCCTGCAATACCACGCCAATCTGGTTTCTTAAAGTATCTAACGGATAGTCTTCAATATTTTTATTATCAATTTTTATACTCCCTTTTTGAATATGATACAAGCGATTTAATAAACTGATAATGGAGGTTTTACCACTTCCGGTATGGCCAACAATTGCCAATGTTTCCCCGGGGTTTATACTAAAAGAAATGTTTTTTAAAACATACTGCTCATCAGTATATGCAAACCAAACTTTGTCAAATTCAACATTACCTTTTAGTTGGGCAGGATTGTAATTACCTTCATTAATTGCACTGTCTTTATTATCTAAAACTTTAAAAACCCTTTCGCTGGCAATCATGCCCATTTGCAACACATTAAATTTATCGGCAATTACACGAAGCGGCCGGAACAATAAGTTCAGGCAAATAATAAATGAGGTTATAATGCCTGCAATTTCGTCTTTTTTAATAATGTCGGTTATCTGGCTGGCATCTTTTGCTGCCCACCAAACCAATAATCCAATTGATATAGCCATCACTAATTCTACAATAGGGAAAAAAACAGAATACGCAAAAATGGCTTTAATATTTGCATTGCGGTGTTCTTTATTAATGGCATTAAATTTTTTAAACTCCCTTTTTTCGGCGGCAAA
>JAYSTT010000535.1:0-14550 GCA_043719495.1 Ferruginibacter sp.
CGTAACAAGGGTAAAGGTTAATGGTAAAGATTTTTTTGGCGGCGATTTAAAAACTGCCACTAAAGAATTACCTGCCAATATTGTAGATAAAATTCAGGTAATAGATGATTACGGCGACCAGGCTACAGTTAGCGGCATTAAAGATGGTGACCCCGATAAAATCATCAATATCCAGTTAAAAAAAGATAAGAACAAAGGCTTTTTTGGCAGGGCAACTGTAGGTGGTGGCACCCAAGACCGTTACCAGGCATCATTTAACGGTAACTATTTTAATAATAATAAACAGATCTCTCTTATTGCAAACAGCAATAACACTAATGCCTCTTTATTTAATTTTGGCGGCGGCGGCAACCGCGGTATGAGCAGTATGATGAGCAGCGGCATGAGTATGGTAACCGATATGGGTGGTGCAGGTAATATGAGAAGCATGGTACAAAGTGGCGATATTAGCCAGTTTGGCGGCGGCAACTCCGGTGGCATTACATCTACCAATTCATTTGGCACCAACTTCAGGGATCAATGGGGCAAAAGAGTAAGTGTGTATGGTAGTTATTCCTATAGCCATAGAAACAGCAATCAGTTGCAAAACACTTCCTCTCAAAATTTTTATCAAAGCAATAGTTTTATTAATAACCAGGATTTGCAGTCTTTATCAATTGGCACCAGTCACCGGGCCACCTTTAATTTGGAGTACCAGGTTGATTCTTTTAATTATTTAAAAGTTACGCCCAATTTTAGTTACAGCAACAGCGACGGAAACAGTAACAGCCTTTTTGATTATACACAAACAGGCACCGGTAAAACCAGCGATGGAAGTAATAAAAATGTATCCGGCTCAGCATCCCCTAACTTAAGCATTAATTTTTTATACAATCATAAATTTCGTAAAAGGGGCCGTAATTTTTCTGCCAGTGCAAGCATGGGCAATTCTGAAAGTAATTCCGACCAGGATATTACCAATCTGAGTTATCAGTATGTAGCACCCTTTATTGGCCAACGCAATACTTTTCAATACATTGATCAGGAAAACAGCAATCATAATTACGGCGTACGTCTTACTTATTCGGAACCTATCAATAAATACCACAGCCTCGACTTTTCTGCATCGCACAATTTAAACTATGCCCGAAACGATAAAAAAACATTTAATGTAGATTCTCTTACAAAGCTGAGAACAATGAATAGTTTTTTAAGTAATGATTATGAAAATGATTTTTACAACAACCGTGTTGGCGTATCATTACGCACCAATATGAAAAAATACAATTATACACTGGGTATTAGTGTACAGCCGGTTGACCTGCAGGGGAAATCGCTTACCAAAGACAGCGTTTACAAACCTATAACAAGAGTAAATATTTTTCCTGTTGCAAGAATGACTTATAATTTCAGCAGAACCAAGGCCATTAATATGAGTTACAGTGGCACTGCCAACCAGCCATCCTTTAGCCAGTTACAACCGGTAGTGGATCAAAGTAACCAACAAAGGGTAACATCAGGAAATCCGGATTTAAAACCGTCAATCAATCACAACATCAATATATCTTTTAACAATTTTAATTTTATAACCGGTAAAGTATTGTTTACCAATTTTACTTTCAGTACCATCAAAAATCAAATCATTAATAAAACTGCCCGGTTAAATAGCAGTGGTGCTTCTGTAACTGTTCCGGAAAATGTAAATGGTTACTACAACCTGCTTGGTTTTTACACCTACTCAAAACCATATAAAAACAGGAAATTTGTTTTAACTTTTAATGGTTCGGCCAATTACAATCATAATATCAATTTAACTGATAGTATTACCTTGACCGGAAACGGATTAAAACAAAATCTGGATGTTCAAAAAGTAATTGGCAACAACTGGGTACTTAGTCAGGGCTTTGTTTTTGAAGTAAATTTAAAAGACTGGTTGCAGTTGGGTACAGGATTAAATTACAGCATGAATGATAATAAATATAAAAATGTCAGCAGCAATTCTTCCAGTTCATTTCAAAATACATCCAGCAATGCCTGGAGCCTTACCAATAATATTAATATTGACTTAACTAAACGCCTTATTTTAAAATACGATTTCGATTATACCATTAATAATGGCCTTGCCGGCAGCGTAAGCCAAAACCCTGTTTTAATGAATGCTTCTCTGGAGCAACAATTATTTAAAAAGAAGAATGGCATAATAAAATTTGCAGCCTACGATTTGTTTAAGCAAAATACTAATATTAGCCGCAGTGTTAATGCTAACTCAATTGTAGATACACGTACCAACCGGCTTACCCGTTATTTTATGCTCACTTTTACTTATCGTTTGCAAAAATTTGCCGGCGTGCAGCCACAAGGTGGCGGTATGAGAACTATGGGAAACGGACCAGTAAGAATTTTTTAGTATTATCATAATAACTTAACCGGGCTGATATTTTGTAACTATAAAAATAAAATATCAGCCCGGTTGTCTTTTTCGGTTAGAGTTGCATCCGAATTATTATTAATTTGTTGCAACCAATTATCCCCACCAGCTATCTAATAGGCATTCATTAAACAGCTATCAATTATGAATTCGCCTATAACAACTGGTAAACCAGTGGTTTTCAATTGTCAGCAGGATGACTATGCAAAACTGGAAAAAGATTTTGCAGCATACGTAAAAAGAGAAACGCCTGCAGATCCGGAACAAAATCCTGAAAGTTTTGCATGCGGATACGCCAATGCAAAAATACTTGAACCCGGTTTATCTTACCGAATTGTGAATCACACCCTGATTAACGATTTAGAATTTAACAGTAAGCCTGTGGAACAACTGCATGTTGTATTACACTTTTATGAATTAAATTTTGATGACATTGCCTATTGTAAAACCGGCAGTACAGTTTTGGAAAGCAACGATAAATTTTACAGTATTGCTTTAATGACAAATAGTTTTACCCAACAAAATGTTTCGCTTAAAAAAGGAACTCTTTTAAAAGGGTTAACTGTTCAAATTAGTGAAGACTGGTTAAAAAATAATATTAAAAACCTGCCTGCCAACATAGTAGAAATAATAAAACAGAAAGAATGTGTTTTGGATTTTATTACCGCCAAGCAACGAAAAATTTTATCCGATATCTTTAACAACACTGCAAACTCCAACTTACCCGATCTTTTTATTAAAAGCAGGGTATTACGATTAACCGAACAGTTTTTAGAAAACCTTTTTAACAGGGGATTAAGTAATATTCCCGAATTTGCCAATCAAAAAGATTTTCAGGCATTGATAAGAATTGAGCATATTCTATTAGCAAAATACAACAGTGATTTTCCCTCTATAGAAACACTTGCCAAAACAGCTTACATGAGCGAAAGTAAGTTGAAGCAATTATTTAAAAAAGCTTATGGTATGGCTATTTATCAATATTATCAAAAAAACAGGATGCATAAGGCCAAGGAATTACTTGGGTCACGCAAACACAATATTTCGCAGGTAGGTGCAATGCTTGGCTACCAGAATATGAGTAATTTTTCTGTAGCCTTTAAAAAAGAATTTAGTTGTTTACCCAGTAAATATCAGGAGGTAATTTAAGAGATATACAATTTTACAATATTAACCCCGTTTGAAATTTGAATTTATAAATATTATAATTAAATTTACCCTCCGTTTTAAATATTCAAATATTTAAAATCCAATAACCTAAAAGACTTTTAAAACCCCCGATTACAGCAAATAATTTGATAATGCCCTTTGCAACCACAAGAAAGGCCCGTTAACCCGGGCTTTTTTCATTTGGCAGCAGGTGTTTGTTTTTGCACGTTTTGCCCTACCTTTGCCACCCGAAAACAAGGTGTTAATTTTCTAATGATTTCAATATGTCAGGTGCATTAAAAGAGGTACGTAACAGAATTAAAAGTGTGCAAAGCACTCAGCAAATTACCAAGGCCATGAAAATGGTAAGTGCCGCTAAACTACGCCGGGCACAGGATGCCATTACTCAAATGCGTCCATATGCACACAAATTGCAGGAAATGTTGAGCAACATTGTAAGCAACAGCGATGGTGATATAAAAGTGGCTTTGGCTGCAGAGAGGCCTGTTGAAAAAGTATTAATTATTGTAGTTACCAGCGACAGGGGCTTGTGTGGTGGCTACAACAGTAACCTGATTAAGTTAGCCAAGCAGGTTATTAAAGATAAATATGCCCAGCAGGGTGCAAAGGGTAACGTACAAATATTGCCCATTGGTAAAAAAGGCTACGAGCATTTTAATAAAGGCGGATTTAAAGTGGTGGATAAATACTGGGATATTTTTAGTGGTTTAAGCTTTGATAAAGTACAGGCTGCTGCAAAATATGCCATGGAAGCATTTGCCGGTAAAGAGGTAGATGCAGTGGAATTAATCTTCAGCGAATTTAAAAATGCTGCTACGCAACGTTTTATTGCCGAACAATTTTTACCGGTATTGAAAATAGAAAAAATTGCAGGACAAAAAAATGCAGATTTTATTTTTGAGCCGGGTAAAGAAGTTTTAATAACTGAGCTGATGCCCAAAATTTTAAATACGCAATTGTATAAAGCAGTGCTTGATGCCAATGCCAGCGAACATGGTGCAAGAATGACCGCAATGGATAAAGCCAGTGATAATGCCAACGAATTATTAAAATCACTGAAGATTAGTTATAACAGGGCAAGGCAGGCAGCAATTACTACAGAACTTACAGAAATTGTAAGTGGTGCAGCAGCTTTAAACGGATAAAACAACGTTGGTCGTTGATAGTTGTTTGTTTTTTTACGGCCAACGAACAACGCAAAACGAACAACTTACAAACATGGAGCTTTCTCAAATTATACCTCATATAGAAGCATTGGTTTTTGCAAGCGATAAACCTTTAACCAGGATTGAATTAACAGAACTGGTAAATACTGCTTTAGGTTTTATTGAAGACAGGGCAACGCAGGAACAGATTGAAGCTGCTCTTGATGGCATCCGGGAAAAATACAATTCAGAATTTTATGCTTTTGAATTAAGAGAAATTGGCGGAGGCTTACAATTCTTAACTAAGAAAGAATATTATAAAACTGTAGCCTTACTTAATGGCGATAAATTTTTAAAACGTTTGTCAACTGCAGCTTTAGAAACACTGGCTATTATTGCATATAAACAACCTGTTACTAAAAGCGAAATGGAGGCCATACGTGGTGTAAACTGCGATTACGCTGTACAAAAGTTATTAGAAAAAGATTTAGTGGTTATATCTGGTAGAAAAGAAGATGCAGTGGGCCAGCCATTAATTTATGCTACTTCAAAATCTTTTATGGATTATTTTGGCATTAACAGCGCCGATGATTTGCCAAAGATAAGCGAAGTGATAATGGAAGAATTGGTAAATGCTACAAATGTAATTGAAGCACAGGCAGAGCAGTTTGAATATGAAAGTATTTATGCTCCTGAAACTTTAGTTGAAGAAAAAATAACAAATGAAGAAGCGGTTTTAGCAATAATGCAAGATGTAGAGGTTGCAGAGGGTACTATAGAAAATACAAGTGAAGAAGACGAGGCCTAATTGCAAATTTATATTACCGTCTCCTACCATACCATTTCCCTAAAACTGTTGCTTATTTCCCTAATTGCATTTTAGTTTTAAATTCTTGCAAAACGTTTTGTATTCCTGATGAAAGGCTTGGCATACAAACTTTTATTACATTTGTTGAATAAACTAACTTCATGCAAATAAAATCCCTATGGCTTTTGTTGCTTCCCTTTACCACCACTGTAGTTTTTTCTCAGCCAAATAAAGAAATAGATACCGCCAATATCTCAAAAAAAATTAGAAATATTAATACCGGTCGTTGGCATCCATACATTGGTATTCATGTATCTGGAGACGCAGAGATGTTTTATATTGGGCCTTCATTTCAGATAGGAGCAGATTTTCAACTAAAAAAAAGAATTACACTCACTTCATATCTTCATTATTATTCCAAAAAAGTAAATAATAATGGCAACGATTTTTTTTTTGAAACCGGAAAATTTAAAACCCTAACAGGTGCAGTTCTTTGCCAAATAAATACTGGCAAAAGTTTGAATAGAAGTTTTTTTATTGCAGGTGGCATAGCTATTCAAAGTTGGATGGATAATTATAGCAGCAGTAATAATAACTGGGATAAAAAAAGAATTACGGTAATACCGGCAATGAGACTTGGTTATTTCTTCCCTGCTGACTGGCATAAATTTACTGTAGAGTTAAATTGGACAGGCCCTTATTCATATACAGAAGGACTAGGATACACCACCGAGATTGTCACTCAACTATCTTTAGGCATGCGTTTTATTTTATTACACAACAACAAAGCTGCGAACAAAATCCAAAACCTTAATTTTAAAAAAATAATTAATTCCTTCCTAAATTCGTAAAATGCCACAACACTTATCAAACCAACAATTAATTGCCACCGCACAGGAGTTTGGTACACCACTCTATGTTTATAATGCCGATAATATTACCTTACAATACCAAAAACTTACTACCGCTTTTGCCAAAACAGATACTAAGTTTTTTTATGCCTGCAAAGCATTAACCAATATCAATATTTTAAAACACATAAAAAGCATTGGGTGCAATGTAGATTGCAGCAGCATTAACGAAGTAAAAATAGCCTTGTTGGCAGGGTTTGAATCCAGCAATGTTTTATACACCAGCAATGGTATTCATTTCAGTGAAATTGAAGAAGCCCAAAGCTTAGGTGTGCATATCAATATTGACAGCCTGAGTAATTTAGAAAAATTTGGTAAAAAATACGGGCATAGCTATCCTGTAGGTATACGTCTTCGTCCCAACATTATGGCGGGTGGCAATATCAAAATTTCTACCGGGCATGATAAAAGTAAGTTTGGTATCCCCGCTGATCAGATAACTACCATTCTGGAGTTGGTATCCAAATACAATTTGCACATTCAAAATTTACACATTCATACCGGCAGCGATATTAAAGATGTGGATGTTTTTGTAAAGGGTATAGAAGTGCTGTTTGATATCATACCTCACTTTAAAGAATTAAAATCGGTGGATTTGGGTGGCGGCTTTAAAGTACCTTACAAAGATGGTGATGGAGAAACCGATATGACTTTGCTGGCTACAAAAGTGAAAGAAGCATTCGATAATCATCCCAACCCCAATGGTAACCCTTTACAGGTTTGGTTTGAACCGGGAAAATTTTTGGTAAGTGCATCAGGTTATTTAATTACCGAGGTAAATGTGATTAAAGAAACTGCCAACACGGTATTTGTTGGTGTAAACAGTGGTTTTAATCATTTGATACGCCCCATGTTTTACGATGCCTATCACCAGATAGAAAATATCAGCAACCCAACAGGAAAACCAAAACATTACACCGTAACCGGCAACATTTGCGAAACAGATACTTTTGCCTGGGATAGAAAAATTCCGGAAATAAGAGAAGGGGATTTGCTGGTTTTTAAAAATGCAGGTGCTTATGGTTTTGAAATGTCTTCAAACTTCAACAGCCGATATAAACCTGCGGAAGTAGTAGTAAAAGATGGTAAAGCTATGCTGATTAGGAAAAGAGATACATTTAATGATATCCTTGGAAACCAGGTAATTTAAATAATGCTAAAAAGAATTACGATACTAGTGCTACTTACCTTACCTGCTTTTGCAGTATTCAGCCAAACTGCAGATTGCTTTAAATTTAAAGAAGGCAAATTCAGCATTGCTGACACCAGAGTTGGCACAGTAATTATTGCTGAACGAAGAGGTGCCTACCAAACGGAATCGAGTGAAACACTCAAAGCAATTGTACGTTTTAAAATTATCTGGCAGGATAACTGCTCCTATACATTAAAACTTGACAAAGTTATTCGAAATGAAAACAAAATTGACTTCCCTTCCAACATGGAAATCCGTGTAAAGATTACAGGAATATCAGCTAACGGTTACACACAGGAAACAACTTCTTCCTTAACTAACGGAACTTATAATATTGTTGTAACCAAAATAAACTAAGTATATATTCTACCGGTAAAAAACAATAACCTTTACTGTACGTTCAGCTTTTTCTAACATCAATCCTAATTTCTCAACTGCACTTTTAGTATTGGCGCCTGTTCGTAGATCATTTTCGGTTTTTATATCGTATCGGGCAGTTAATCCGGTTTCATCCACTACAGGAATGCCCAGTTCATTGGTTAAATAATTATCAGCAAATTCTGACAGCAATACAGCAGTGCCCTCATAACCACGGCCACTAAACCCATAAGATGATTTGGTGGATGTAGAAACCCGAAAATTTAAAGCAGTGATTTCTTTTACCTTTAAAACATACACTGGCATTTTCCGGTATTCTATCCTGGCCTTAAAAGGCATGGTAAGTAATAATTTTTTTTGCAGTATACTATGTAAACTATCCTGATCTTCGGGCTTTACTAAAATATCAACACAAAACAAAGATTGCTTGTTTTCAAAATCACAAACTTCTTTTTTATCCATTTCATAAATTAATTGACTGGGCGAATTTATTTTAAATGCCCTTCTATATACTTCTGATCCACAGGTATTAAAATAACTTATTCTTCTGTTGGCATATAGACCTTCGTTTGGCTCCATACTCATTCCTCGTTTACCATTCATATACCCTCTGATAGTGAAACTTTGTTTAGTTAAGGAATCTACACCAAACCCATCTTCACAGGTATTTATAAGTGTTTCTGTTATGTTTGCACTTGAAAGTATACTTTCTGCTTTACTTAATTTATCAATCATAGCCTGGTTAACAGAATCTGTTTTTACCAACGCAATAATGTGGTAGTCGTTGCCAATAATGGCGCAATGCCCAACTGAAGCAAATCCAAATAGCCTGTACAAAAAATAGCTGGTGTCTGCTGCAAGCCAAAGTGTTGAAGGCTTTGTAGTATTATACTTTTTCAATCTCTCCGGCGAATCATCAGATATAGCAATTACCCGTATCGTTTTTTCATTAGCTTTTTGCAATTTTGCCAAAGCATCCATTTCCAGAATACAGGGGCTGCACCAGGTTCCCCAAAAATTAAGGATTAATATCTTTTTATCTTTTCTGTCATTCACAGCAATTTCTTTAACCGGAGCGTTACTGATATTTTTAATGATAAGGTCTGGCAATTTGTCTCCCGCTTTCAGCAAATCTACCTGGGCAAAAAAACAATTGCCATTCAGTAATAAGATAAGAGTCGTTAATGTTTTCATTATTTTCCGTTTTTAGAATACAAAAATGTACAACTTAGCTGGGCTAAAGTGTTATTGATCGGGTTAATGAATGTTATTTTATGTTATCGTAATTTTTAACAGGTTTATATTTTTTACTTTTGATGACATGAAGAGATATGCCAGGTTTTTAATACTGCTTTGCACTGCCGCAATTACCGGCTTATTGGTCTTGCAGTTTTACTGGATAATAAATTACTATGCTGTAAACAAAACTGGTTTTGAAAAAGAAGTAAACCTTGCATTTGAAGATGCTTTAAAAAAAGAATTTAGTCTGCGGTGTGATACGATAACACAATTGATTGTTGGAAAATTAATGGATACTACAGAATTTGAGATAAGTAGTTCCTTAAGAAAAGATAGTATTACCTATCAGTATTTTATAAGAAATAAGCATAATAAAAAAGACCAATGGTCCTTTTCGCCGCATAATTTAAATAAACAAATTTTGGGTAATGACACTTTGCTTAAAAAAAAGGTAGCCATCATATTTGCAGAAACTTTACGAAGCCATGATTTAGAAAATCACCAGGTATGGTATCGAACTCAAAACCTTGGCAGTTTTATGGATGAAAAAGTAAAGCAATACAATTTTGATACAGCAAGATTAAGGCCGGTATTAACACAATATCTTAAAGAAAAAGGCGTATCCATCCCCTTTCAATTTTATTTAAAACAGGATGACAGCACCATGAACAAAAGCAGTTTTCCTGCAGCCTTACTTTCAAAATTCCCTGTAATTACAAAATCATATCCCACATATAAATTAGTTGATGATAACCATTATGTACGTGTCCTGTTTACCAACCCATTCTCATATATCATCTCTAAGATGAAGTTTATTTTTATAAGTTCGGTTTTATTGATTCTACTGGTTGTAACCAGTATATTTTTGTTATTCAAAATGTGGTTTGGTGAAAAGAGACAATCGGCCATTAAAAATGATTTCATCAACAATATTACGCATGAGTTTAAAACCCCTATTGCTACAGTGTCTGCTGCTATTGAAGCATTAACTGATTTTAATGTATTGGAAAACAAAGAACAAACAAGCAGGTATCTAAAGCATTCAAAAAACGAATTACAACGACTATCGGGGCTGGTTGATAAAATATTGAATATCTCTATTTATGGAAACAACCAAATGGAATTTAAGCCTGAGCAATTAGATATAGAAGCAACTATTCGGACAATTATGCAATCACACCTGCTGTCCTCAACCAAAAAGGTAGATTTTTTGTTTAATAATAATACGAATGTAAATTTTATTAAGGCGGATAAGATTCAATTTCATCATGCAATAACCAATGTTATAGACAACGCCATAAAATATTCCGGTGATCACGTTGCCGTTTCAATTGATTGTACTGTAAAAGATGGTTTTTTAATTCTTTCTTTTACCGATAGCGGCATTGGCATTCCATCCAGAGAATTACCGTTTGTTTTTGATAAATTTTTTCGGGTAAAAACAAACAATAACCATTTAATAAAAGGGCATGGCCTCGGCCTTAATTATGTAAAAAACATTTTAGCCCTGCATGGAGGATGGCATTCGTTAAAAAGTAAACCCGGGCAGGGTTCTGTAATTTCTTTAGCATGGCCATTATGAAAAATACAACCGTTCTACTGGTAGAAGATGAACCTGCGCTGGCAGAGATCGTATGCGAAAGTTTGCAGAGTAAAGGCTTTGAAGTAATTCATGCTGCTACTGCAGCTACGGCTTATAAACAATACTATCAAGCAA
This sequence comes from Ferruginibacter sp., assembly GCA_043719495.1. Taxonomy (GTDB): domain Bacteria; phylum Bacteroidota; class Bacteroidia; order Chitinophagales; family Chitinophagaceae; genus Ferruginibacter. The sequence goes on from JAYSTT010000535.1 coordinate 10,968, forward strand.
AACCTGATATTATTGTGTTAGACGTAATGCTGCCTGATGGGGATGGGTTTGATATTGCCACTAAAATACGGGCAACAGATATTGAAACCCCGATATTGTTTTTAACTTCCCGTTCCAGGCCCGAAGATGTAGTAAATGGTTTTGAAAAAGGGGGAAACGACTACCTTAAAAAACCATTTAGCCTTGCTGAATTAATAATACGAATTCAGGCCCTGCTTACTAAAAACCGTTTGGTTATAAAGAAAGAAACCATACTTCATCAAACCGCAGCAATAGGGAATTACAGCTTTCATTATCCGGCCGGAATATTAAGTATTGAAGGTATTTCCCGTACACTGACTTCCCGTGAAGCAGAAATTTTACAACTCCTGCTTTTATGCAAAAATCAAATGATTGACCGTAATACTTTACTAATGAAATTATGGGGAAATGATGATTATTTTTCCGGAAGAAGCCTCGATGTTTTTATATCAAAACTCAGGAAGTATTTAAAATCCGACACATCAGTAATAATTATAAATATCAGGGGCAAGGGATATAAATTAGTTTATGAATAACCTAACTGTGTATTTATAATGCCACAATTTTTATTACTTTCCCCAGCCTTAAATATAAGTGAAACCAGATTAGGTATAAAGATTAGCTGAAGCCAATCGGTTGTCAATCGTTTGAAGACATTTATCAACCCAAACTGTTTTTACAAATCTTTTAACTAAAAATATTTCTCCACACACTTGCACAATCCAAAAATTCTTATAACATTTACATATTCAAAACAAAAACAGTAAAACCGTCCTGGTTTTACTGAACAACAAAAATTACAACTTTAAATTTATGGATCACGACTGTGTTCCCCGTCCTGAAAAGTTCAGTGCAACTTTTAGGGCAATGCTGTGCCTTACAGTAATCCTTTCGCTATTTTCATCTTGTAACAAAAAAGAAAAATGGATTGATGTAGATCCTGCATTCAGCAAGTACATCGATGCCTACACTACCGGCATCGTTTCTAAAACAACCGCCGTACGCATTCAACTGGCCACTGATGCCAACACCACCCATGCAGTGGGAGAAGCCGTAAAAGACGACCTCTTCGATTTTTCACCTTCTGTAAAAGGTAAGGCATTTTGGCTGGATGCCCGAACCATTGAATTTAAACCCGAGAGTTGGTTAAAATCTAACCAGTTGTACAATGTAAAATTCAAATTAGGCAAGGTTACCAAAGTAACCGACAAGTTTGAAGATTTTAAATTCAGCTTGCAAACCGTAAAGCCATCTTTTAAAATCAGCGACAATGGTTTGCGCAGTAACGGCATAAAAAACAAAATGAGTTTTAGCGGCGACCTGGAAACAGCTGATGTGGAAAAAGGCACTGAAGTAGAAAAATTATTAACCGCTACACAAAATGGTAAAGGGTTAAAAATAAACTGGCAACATAATGATGCCACCAAAACGCATGGCTTTACTATTGATGATATTGCAAGAGGGTCCGCCGTTAGTAACTTGGAATTACAATGGAATGGCAGCCCGATGAATATGGAAGTAAAAGGTAATAGTGCAGTAGCAGTTCCGGCAGTTGGTGATTTTAAAGTATTGGATGTAACAGCCATTAATGATGCACAGCAATATGCCTCAGTACAATTCAGCGACCCTATTGCTGTTGGGCAAGATCTTACCGGCCTTATCAATATCAGTGGCCAATCCGATATTTCTTACACCATTAATGGCAGCGAAGTAAAAGTTTTTGGTAACGGAAAATTAGATGGTAACTACACCATAAATATCAATGCAGGAGTAAAAAATACCTGGGGCGATATGCTGGATAAAGGATTTACCAGTAATATCAATTTTCAAAACCGGATGCCTTCGGTAAAAATTCATGGCAAAGGAAATATTCTGCCCAACAGCGGCCGATTGGTATTACCTTTTGAAGCGATTAATTTAAATGCAGTTGACATCAGTATCATTAAAATTTACGAAAACAATGTACCGCAGTTTTTACAGGAGAATGATCTGAGTGGAAATTCTGAATTGAGAAGAGTGGCAAAACCCGTCGTTCAAAAAACATTGCGCCTGGATGATGACAAAACTTTAGACCTGCATAAAAAACAACATTTCTCTTTAGACATAGATAAATTTTTAAAAACAGAACAAGGCGCAATTTATCGTGTTACCATCGGCTTCAGGCCCAACTACTCTTTGTATCAATCTACCGATACCAGCACAACTAAAACCAAAGACAATGAAGAAGAAGGTTATGATGAAGGATATAATGAATACAGCCAAAACGGGGTGGATGATGATGATGAATTCTGGAGCAGGTATGATGAGTATTATCCTTACGGTTACAATTGGGAAAGAAGAGATGACCCCGCAAGCAAATCGTATTACAACAAAGACCGTTGGGCAACCCGGAATATTTTAGCCAGCAATATTGGCCTTACTGCTAAACGTGGTAATGATAACAGTATAAAAATTGCGGTAACCAATATTCTTACCACAGAACCCATGGGTGATGTGGAGCTGGAAATAATGGATTACCAGCAAACCATTATCAGTAAAATAAAAAGCAGCAGCAATGGTTTTGCAGAAGTGGAACTAAAACGAAAACCCTATTTACTCATTGCAAAAAAAGGCAATGAAAGAGGTTATTTAAAATTAGATGATGGTAATTCTCTAGCGCTTAGCCGCTTTGATGTAAGTGGCGAAGAAGTAAAGAATGGCATTAAAGGATTCATCTTTGGTGAACGTGGTGTATGGCGCCCCGGCGATACGATGTACCTGAATTTTATTGTAGAAGATAAAGAACAAAAATTACCAAAAGAACATCCCGTGGAATTTAGTTTGTTTACACCGAACGGGCAATTGTATAAACATATAGTTCAAAATAATGCGGATGATGGTTTCTATTTGTTTAAAACCAATACCGATGCATCATCGCCTACAGGTAACTGGCTGGCAAAAGTAAAAGTAGGCGGAGCAACTTTCGAAAAAAGAGTAAAGGTAGAAACTGTAATGCCTAACCGCCTTAAAATAAATGTTGATTTTGGAAAAGACGCCGTATTGGGAGAAAGCAATACTACAACTGGAATCATTAATGCCAAATGGTTGTTTGGTGCACCGGGCAAAAATTTAAAAGCCAAGATTGATGCATCGCTGTATGCAAAAACAACTTCTTTTGCAAAGTTTTCAGGTTTTGAATTTGATAACCCCACAGCCAATTATTCTACACAACAAAAAACTATTTATGATGGCACTTTAGATGCCGAAGGTAATGCCACATTAAAACCCGATTTTCAGATTGATGAAACTGCACCGGGTATGCTTACTGCCAACCTTGTAGTAAAAGTTTTTGAACCGGGTGGCACATTCAGTATTGATAATATGAGTATTCCTTACAGTCCGTACAACAGTTATGTAGGTTTAAAATTACCAGATGGCGAAAAGCCTTTTGATTATTTACTGGCAGGAAAAAATCATACGTCACAAATTGTAAATGTAGATAGCAAGGGAAATTTAATTGGTGGCAACAATGATGTTGAAGTGGAATTCTATCGCATTCAATGGCGCTGGTGGTGGGATAATA
>JAYSTT010000536.1:0-5950 GCA_043719495.1 Ferruginibacter sp.
GAATTTAAAAAGAAAGGAGGTACTATAATATGCTGGAGCGATATATTTTTACCAGTTGCTTTGTTCAAAAAAAATTAATTAGGTATTAGGTTTATTGGCACAATTATTTCCCATTTATTTCTCACAGTTCTGTTTAGTAAATCTGTATCCAACAGATGAGAAAATCTTACCCCAATACTTATGGGTAAAGAATTCCACACTTTGGTATCAAAATATAATTCTCCCCCTGTGCTGCGGTTTTTAATCTCAGTAAGTATTCCGTTTACTCTTGCCCTGGCATTGTTATAATCATAAAAGACATTTGCCCGTATACGTTGAAAATAAATTAACTCGGCAAAACCCCAATCGGGGTAACATAAAGGAAAATGATAATTGACTCCCAACTTATACATACGCCTGGTGCTTAATGCCTCATACCCTCTGGCATAAGAAAAGGTATTACTGAATAAATCAGGCAAACTGTCTCTTTTTTGGTATGCCGCATTAAAAACCAAACTGTGATTTACTGATAACCCAGGGAAATATAACGAAGCATTTCCCACAAATTTATGGCTATCTCTATACGTAAATGCATCTCTGTAACTAAACGAAACGCTTTGAGCCCATCGGGGATTAATATGCTGCTTAGCCCTTTGGCTTACGTTACTAAAAGATAAAAATGTATTAACATAGTTTATAGCTTTATTATTAAACACGTTTTTACCTACGCCCCGGTAATAATATTGCTCCACGTTGTAACCGGCCCCAAAATTCAAAAATTTATTTGTACGGCTACCTATAAAATTTAAGGGAATAGAAAATCCTGTTTTTAAAGTGGCCGAATTAAACTGAACTGATTTACCAAATGCAGTATCTATTGTTCGGTTAAAACTTTCCTCCACTCCTGCACTTAGCACCGGAAACCAGCCTGCAAATGCAGTATTAAAACCAAGAGTATGGCTTTTATCATTTCTGTTATAAGTATAAGTGATACTGTTGTTAAAACTACTTAATACATTATCGTTGTAAAAGCTGTAACCAAATTCAGGGTCGTTAATTACGGGGCGGCGGCTGTGAAAATTAAATAGCTGAAATGATTTTCTGTATTTTGTAACAGGGTTTTGTTTTTCAGTTAAGGTATATAAAACCCCTGCTCCATTTTTTTTCAATGCTGCTGAAGTATATAAGTTTGGGGTGTATGTAATTTCATTTACAGAAATGATATTCCACTCTGCTTCACTTAATTTCATTTTTACTAAACGGTTTCCTTCAGCTGTAAATGAAGTAAAAAGTATTTCAGAATTTGAATTTACTGATGGGCTATAAATTCCATTAAGGTTATTGGTTAGCCTGAATATTTTATTGCCGGATAAGGTTACTGCAAATATTTTATCAGCGTTATTATTCATCATACTAAAATAAATGGTATCGCCTTTTACAAATGGATAGCCTAACACATTAAAAGAAAAAGGCGTAATGTTTTCGGTTTCGCCATTTGTAAGATTAACTTTTATCAGGGCCATCTTTCCCTGTGGATTTCGAACTGCAGATACTGCCCGGTTGCTATCAATATATTTTGTTTGAGTGAAAAAATTATTAGCGGGGTTAGGTATTTTTGAAATAACCTTTCCTGAAATGGCATTTAACCTGGTGAGGCTATTAGTGCCATCAGGGTTTACAATTACGGCTAAAATCTCTGTTCCATCATTATTAATATCAGGAGAAAAATATTTTGATTTAAAAGTTAATTGTTTTTGTTGCTTTGTTTTAATATCCAGCAACTGAATTACACTGTAATCCCTGTTACCCCATCTTGGGTCCGACTGATAAGATGCATAAACAATTTTACCATTATTATAAGAATAATAATCGTCCAGTACAAAATTTTTTACCCGTATTTTTTCTTCTATACCATTTACTAATAAATAAAAAGACCCTACTTCCTTGTAAGATTTTTTTGTTACTATGATACTATCCCTTCCAATAAAATTGGGGAAAAGATAATCAATAACATTATTATTTTTAATACCAGTTATGTAATTATAATTAGTATTGGATTTTTCATTTAACAAAGATTGATTTTTAAAATAGTTTACAGCATCTTCTCTAAATTTTTTAAATGGTATTCCGGCATTTTTTTCAACGGCCTTATTAAAAAAAATGGTTTTAAACCTTACAGCATCGTTCGTAACTTTTTTCCAAAAATCTTCTCCGTACTTTTCGTAACCATAGGCCACCAGAATATAACCAATGGGATAATGGTCAGGCATAAAATCTTTTAATGAACCGCTGCGGTATTTCATCCAGCTATAATTTTTATTACCCAACCAATGCGATTTAAAGCCATTATAAAAAGAGGGCAATCGCCCCCTGCCCTGTGCACTCACCAATGTTTCCTGCCAAACTGCATCACCTTCAAAAAAATAATCGGGTAAAAAAAGGCCGTTAGCCAATAATTGTCCCTCCTGCCCTAAAAAAAATGAAAATACACTGGTAAGGCCTTTATTAAAATTACTAAACTGTTGCATATGCCTGTTTTCGTGGGTAATTAAATTGTCATCCCACCTTACACTTCCGGTATTAAAATTATCCTGGCCGGGTGTCATAAACAATTCACTCATAATTGGCGCCATCCTTACATAGGCATTGGGTATGGTGGTTTGGTTTTGTAAAACAATATTCCATTTGCGCTGGCTGCCGTCAATAGTTTTAGAAGTGCTGCTATCCATTAGTAGCACCACATTTGCAATACGGTTTGCCTGACTGTCTAACCCGGCAGGAAAAATCACTCTTGCTTTTGGAGTATTAATTTGTTTCCATTTTAAAGAGGGTGCATTACCACCAAAATTTTGTGCAGTGCATAAAAATGACAAAAAAATAAAAGCACTTGCAGCAATAAGTTTTACTTTTATCATAGTTTAAAAATACTAATCATTTTTGATAAAAGAAATTATACAAATGCTTGAAACCAACTTTTTGCCATTTATAGAAATTAATACCAGCAGGTTATTACTTGGCCGCATGCAAAATAAACATGCTGCAGATTTATTGCCGCTACGCAGCAGCGAAAAAGTTATGCAATACATTGACAAGGAAAGAACAAATACTTTAGAAGAAGCAGCAGCATTAATTAAACGAATTGATGATGATTTAATTAATAATGACGGAATAACCTGGTGCATAAGCTTGAAAGAAAACCCTGAAATATTAATTGGCACCATAGGTTTTTGGAGAATAATAAAACAAAATTACCGTGCGGAAGTGGGTTATATGATTCATCCGGATTTTTGGGGCAAAGGTTTAATGAAAGAAGCATTACAGGTTGTTATGGACTTTGGGTTTAACAAAATAAAGTTACATAGTATAGAAGCTCATATTAACCCAGGCAATACTGCCTCTGCAAAACTTTTAGAATCCATAGGATTTGTAAGAGAAGCCTATTTTAAAGAAGATTATTTTTTCAGAGGAAAGTTTTTAGATACTGCTATTTATTCTTTATTAAGTAACAAACAGTCGCAATACTTTTTATAAGTATTGCGACTGTTTTACTTAGCTTAGTTTATTACATTTTTGGCAATAATACATGGTCAATAACATGTATTACACCATTGCTTTGATTAACATCTTTAATAGTTACATAGGCTACATTACCGCTTTCGTCTTTAACAGCAATTTTTTTACCTTTCATCATTACCATTAAATTACCACCAGCAACAGTTTTTAAAACAGCTGTACCATTCCCAGCTTTAATTAATTTAGCCAATTCCATTGATGTGTATTTACCAGCAACAACATGGTAAGTTAGCACACCAGTTAAAGCAGCTTTACTTTCTGGCTTTAATAAATTATCCACTGTTCCGGCAGGTAACAAATCAAAAGCTTTGTTTACTGGCGCAAATACCGTAAAGGGGCCTGCACTTTGCAATGTTGCTACTAAATCGGCAGCTTTTACAGCAGCAACCAATGTGGTATGGTCTTTACTGTTTACGGCGTTTTCTACAATGTTTTTTGATGGGTACATTGCAGCACCACCAACCATTTTAGTTTTTTCCATTTGCGCAAATGATGCATTAACAAATAAAATTGCTATTGCAGCAAAAACTAATTTTTTAATCTGTTTCATAAATGTGTATTTTATTTTTTTATTTTATAAAAACACATACGGCAGATGGAAAAGGTTGGATTGCTTTTTTAGAAAAAAATATTTCTGTTGAAGAAAACTTATGTACAAATGGAGATTGGTAAAACAATTAAGCAGTAAAATATTTAAGGAAGAGGGAGTAGATTAGATTTTACCCATGCTAACCACAACTGTAGGCGTTGGGCTTCCTCCTTCTTTTTCGAGAGAGATAGCAAAAATTTCTGCCCTGCCAAATGATTTCATTTTTTGCATACGGAATTTTTTGCCTTTATCGCTGGTAATTATTAAACCACCGTCAACAGGCACTCCATCTACAATTGCCCAAAACTGGTATTGCTTACCAGCAGGCGCATCGGGTAAATTACTGGCATCAATCATAACATCACCAGTATTGCTCATCCAAAAAATTTTTGCTTTTGCATCAGGTGTTGTTGGTTGCCCTTTTAAAGAAACCGGGATACTGTAGGGGCTTTGCACCACATCAATGTCAGTTTTCATTTCCTTATTCTGTTGTTGTTGTTGCGCAAGTTGTTGCTGCATTTCTTTTAATTTATTACTTGCAGTATCATACCTCGTATAGTACATCATATTCATAACAGCACTTCCCATTAGTAAAACTATAGATGCAGCTGCGGCCCATTTCCAGTAATTTTTAATAGATACAGATTTAGCCTGACCAGAAATATTTGGATCAAAATTTATATCCTTAACAGGTACTACCCTATTTATCTGAGCAAACATCTTATCCTTTGTGCCAATAGAAGGTGAAATAGCATTTGATTGTGCATACTCTTCCAACCCAAATTGTATATCCTTTAATTCTGCCGCCACTTCGGGGTATTGCATTATCCAACTCTCTACCTGTTCCCTCTCATTTAATGAAGAAAGACCGGTAGCATAAAGCTCCAGCAAACCAGATGATATGATATCTTTTACTTCCAATTTTATTGTAATATTTTCCTTAGCTCTAATATAGCCGAACGCATTCTTGTTTTTACTGTGCCCAGAGGAATACCCATTTCCTTAGAAATTTCATCCTGAGTATATCCTTTAAAATATGCCATATCTATAATACCACGTTGCTCCGGCTTTAAATTATTTAAATGTTTCCTAATACCCATAGCATCAAATTTTTCAGCTGTAGTATTATCTGCCAAATTACTTACGGAGTTTTCATCAGCAGAGATTTTGCTTTGTTTTTTATACCCTTTACTACGCAAGGTATCAATTGTAAGGTTTCTGGTTAAATTCAACATCCAGGTAAATAAACGCCCCTTTGATGCATCATAGCTGGAAAAATTATTCCAGATTTTAACAAAGGCCTCCTGCAAAATATCTTCTGCCAGCTCCTTATTATCCACCAACTTGTAAATAACGCCATTTAAAGCACCGGCATAATTATCATATAAATATGCAAATGCCTGCTGATTACGGTTTTGTAATCCCTCCACCAGTTGTTCTTCGCTATATTTAGTAATTGAGGTCAAATGATATAAAATATAATTTACTATCGAAAATAGAATATTTTTTTAAAACTCAGTATCTTAACTTGTAATAAAAATAAAATGCTGCAAAAAGTAATACCTGTTTTACCATCTATCAATATCAACGAAACAATAAGATTTTACGAAAGTAAATTAGGTTTTACTGCCCATAATAAAGGCGGGTATGTTATCCTGAAAAAAGACGGGATTGAGTTACATTTTTTTTTATGTTCTGATAAATACCTGTGCGAAAATTCAAGTTGCTGTATTCAAGTGTCGGATGTGGAATGTTTATACAGTGAGTTAAGTGCTGCGGATATCGTTAATTTAAAAGGGAAATTAACCG
>JAYSTT010000537.1:0-5946 GCA_043719495.1 Ferruginibacter sp.
AAGGAATTATCCATGCAAAAAGAGTTGTTTGGCAATTTGCAAAAGGGAACAATGGAAGACCCTGCTGTTACAAAAGAAAGCATACACCATTTTTATAAAAATATTTCGGGTGCAGTGTTAACCCGGCCAGCCTGGTTTCTGGATGTAGAACAGGAAGGAGAAGGTATTGTAGATGTAACTACTCACCTGGTTGACCTTGTGCAATGGGAATGTTTTCCGGATGTATCGTTGAATTATTTAAAAGATATTAAATTATATAAAGCTAAAAGCTGGCCTACTGTTATTACAAAAGATCAATTTACAGAACTTACTAAATCCGCAACTATCCCCAATTATCTTGAGAAGTATTATGATGATGAAAAGAATATTAGTGTTTTGTGTAACGGAGAGATCAATTATACCATTAAAGGTATTCATGCAAAAGTATCTGTGCAATGGAATTATAAGGCCCCGGATGGTACAGGTGATACCCATTATTCCATAATGCGTGGTACAAAAGCCAACCTTATCATTCGTCAGGGTGCAGCGGAGGAGTTTAAACCTGCTTTGTATATTGAGCCGGTTTTAAATACAACAGCATTTGAAACAACTGTACAAAAAGTTATTGAAAAAATAAATAAGCAATACCAGGGTGTTAGTTTAAAAAAGAATGAAAAAGGTTGGGAAGTTATAATACCTGAATCTTTTAAAGAGGGGCATGAATCACATTTTGCAGGGGTAACCCAAAAATATATTGATTATTTATTAAACCATAATATGCCGGTATGGGAAGTGCCAAATATGCTGGCAAAATATTATACAACCACACAGGCACAAAAATTAGCAGCTAAAAATAAATGATATGAAAATAAAAAAGTATTGTAGCATCCTAACGATTTATTGTTGTTTGCTACTGAATTCTATAGAAGCATCAGCACAGGTAAAACCAAATAATGTTACGCTGGGTACTTATAAAACAATTTTTGAAATGCTACGTGATGTGCCGGGTCTTGAAGTAAAGACAAGCAATGATAAAAACGGAGGCACAATCATTGTAAGGGGAACAGGTAGTTTAAAGAATCAAAGCCCTCCTTTATTTGTTGTTGATGGGGCAATTTACAATGGAGCTATTATCAATATTAATCCACAGGATGTAGATGCTATCACCGTTTTAAAAGATGCAGCTTCTACTACTGCTTATGGTGCACAGGGAGCGGCAGGGGTTATTATGATTACCACCAAAAAAGCTGGAGGGGTTAGTGAAAATGCTGTAGTATCAAATTATAACAAATCGGCTTATACATATTTTATCGAACATAAAACCCCTTTAAAAGTAATTGGGTTAAATGATGAAGTAATCATTGAAGGAGTAATTCAAAAACAACAGGACAGCGTACTGGTTTTTAAAAAGAAAAAGAAAGAGTTTTTGGTTCCGATAAAAAGTATAAAAAAAGTGGAGATGATTACTAATTGATAGGCTGCTTTTTAAAACTATAGTTAGAAAGTCCCCGATTTATTATAAACTACATCGTTTTCGTAAATTAATATTGCAATACAATTTACTTCCTGCGAAAAAAAAACCAACTTCACTGTAAATAAAAACTGCTATGCGATCTAACGATTTATACTCTTTGCAATATAATCTTACTACAACTCAATATAATTATTCAGTCTTTAAATTAATATCAATGAAAAAAACTTTATTACTGGGATTTATTTTATCATTAATTTTTTTTGGTGCCAAGGCACAAAAAAAGGGAGAACAATGGGAAAACTTATTCAATGGCAAAGACCTTAAAGGCTTTAAACAGCTCAATGGAAAGGCACAATACGATGTAAAGAATGGAGAGATCATTGGCACTACAGTTATGAATGAACCTAATACTTTTCTTGCTACAGAAAAAGAATATGGTGATTTTATATTTGAAGTAGATTTTAAAGTTAATGACCAGATGAATTCCGGTGTTCAGTTCCGCAGCGAAATTAAAGATGCTAATGATAAATGTAATGTCACTGACAAGAAGACAGCAGAAAGGGTGCACGGGTATCAAATGGAAATCGACCCATCCGATCGTGGATGGAGTGGCGGTATTTTTGATGAGGCAAGGCGGGGTTGGTTATATTCCATGGAAAATAATCCTGCAGCCAAAACTGCTTTTAACCATAACCAATGGAACCATTACCGCATTGAGTGTATTGGTAATAGTATCCGTACCTGGGTAAATGGTATTGCCTGTGCCCACCTGATTGATGATATGACCCCAAAGGGTTTTATTGCTTTGCAGGTACATGCCATCAACGATATAAAAAATGTGGGCGAAGAGATCCATTGGAAAAATGTACGTATACAAACAAAAAATTTAAAACCCAGTGCCGACGATGATGTATATGTGGTTAACACACTCGTAAATAATATATCCCCTGATGAAAAAAGATTGGGGGTGCGGCTTTTGTGGGATGGCAAAACAACGGCCGGATGGAGAGGCGCTAACAAAGACTATTTTCCGGATAAGACCTGGTCTATCAGTGACGGAACTTTAAATGTAAACAAAGGGAATAATGCAGAATCACAAAATGGAGGTGATATTGTAACTATAGAAGAATTCAGTGCTTTTGACCTCCAGTTTGAATTTCAGTTATCCGATACCGCTAATTCTGGTGTAAAATATTTTGTAACGGAAAAAGAAAAAACATCTGGCTCGGCCATTGGTTTGGAATACCAGGTATTGGATGATGATAAACATCCTGATGCCAAACTGGGTTCAATTGGTAACCGAAAACTGGCTTCTTTGTATGACCTGATCCCTGCAAAAAAGAATGGCAGGGAAAAGATACCCATTGGAGAATGGAACCGTGGCAGAATCGTTGTATTCCCTGATGGCCGTGTGGAACATTGGATAAATGGCTGGAAAGTATTGGAATACCAACGGGGAACGCAATACTTTTATGCATTAGTGGCCAAAAGTAAATTTGCTGCTATTGCTGATTTTGGGATGGCCCCAAAAGGCCATATCTTACTGCAGGAACACGGCACTCATGTTGCTTATAGAAGTATTAAAATACGGGAATTAAAATAATTTTTCACCACTCTAATAATTTTAAAATGTCAAAAACAAGACGTGATTTTATCAAACAATCCGCAAAAGTGGCAGCAGGTACATATATTGCTTCCCTGGGTTTTAGTGCAAAAAGTTATGCCAACATTATTGGAGCCAATGATAGGGTAAGGGTAGGTGTTGTAGGATTTTCCGACAGGCACCGGAGTTCGCATATTCCTCCATTTATGAAATTTTACAAAGACATGAATTTTGATATTGTCTCAGTATCGGACCTTTGGAAAAAGCGCAGAGAGGAAGGTGCCACATTCCTTAAAACCCAAATGGGGCACAATATCAATGCTTACAGAAACAATGAGGAATTATATGCTTCTAAAACGGTGGATGCTGTCTTTATCAGCACTGCAGATTTTCAACATGCACTGCATACCATTGAAGCGGTTAATGCTGGCTGTGATGTGTACTGTGAAAAACCTTTTGCAGAAACGATGGAAGATAACCGGGCTGCTTTAAAAGCAGTTAAAGCCTCCAAAAGTATTGTTCAGATCGGATCACAAAGAAGAAGTGGCCCTAATTATACTGCAGCGGCGGAATTTATTCAATCCGGAAAATTTGGCCCAATCACGATGGTTGAATTAAACTGGAATGTAAACCAGCCGGGCCGATGGAGAAGGCCTGAGCTTGTTGCACAGTGTAAAGAAGAGGATCTTGATTGGAAACGATTTCTGTTAAATCGTCCTTATGAAAATTTTGATCCCCGAAAATATTTGGAGTACCGTTTATTCTGGCCTTATTCATCCGGTATGCCCGGCCAATGGATGAGTCACCAGATAGATACGGTACATTGGTTCTCAGGTTTAAACCACCCAAGGAGTGTTACTGCTAACGGCGGTGTGTACATGTGGAAAGATGGCCGAAGGAACTGGGATACTACCACGGCGGTTTTTGAATATGGCCCTTCCAATGATCCCACTACTGGTTTCCAGGTGGTATTTATGTCGCGGATGCATAATGGTGATGAAAACCCCAGCGAAATCTATTATTCCAATGGAGGCGAATTGAACCTGATCACGAATAAAGTTTCTCCCAAAGGTGGATTGAAGGCGAATGCAGCTGCAGCCATGAAAATGCAGCCGAATTTATTGCCAGAAATAAATTTGAGTGATATAGCGATTAAAGTAGAAGCAGGTGCCAACACGGGTGGCGATGCATTAACCACAGCACATGTTCGTAACTGGATGGAATGCGTTCGCAGCAGAAAACAACCTAATGCACCAGTTGAAGCAGGATACAATCATTCTATTGCAACCATTATGACAAACGCCGCTGCACGTACCGGAGCGAAAGTTACTTTTGATGAAAAAACACAGGAGGTAATGGCAAACGGAAAAATATTTAAGTATTAAAAGCAATTACTGTGATGCTAAAGGAGATTTTTTTCTGTAACCAAATAAACCATATTAGTTCATAAATTAACTTGCCAGATATGAAAGAAAGCCAATCAAACCGTCGGAATTTTATTAAGCTTACGGCTGTAGCAACAGGCATAACTTTATTATCGGGCCTTTCTAATAAAGCAACTGCCGGATTGTCGAAGAAATCATTGGACGAAAAGCCTGTTCCCACAAGAATAAGGTTTTCAGTAATTAATATCAACCACGCTCATATTAATTCGATGACAGAGGCGGTTAAAAGAGGTGGCGGCGAATTGATTTCCCTTTATGCAAAAGAACCTGACCTGATAGCCGCTTTCATCAAACAATTTCCGGAGGTAAAGCTTGCAGCAAGTGAAAAAGAAATACTGGAAGATAATTCAATACAACTCATTTTAAGTTCCGGCATTCCCGATGAACGGGCACCATTGGGGATCAGGGTAATGAAACATGGCAAGGATTATATGGTAGATAAGCCGGGCATCATATCGCTGGAACAACTGGCAGAAGTTCGCAAGGTTCAAAAAGAAACTAAACGCATTTACTCCATCATGTACAGTGAAAGGTTTGAGAACAAGGCAACCGTAAAAGCCGGGGAATTAGTAAAAGCCGGAGCCATTGGCAAAGTGATTCAAACTATTGGGCTGGGGCCACACCGTATGAATCCAAAATCAAGGCCCGAATGGTTCTTTGATAAAAAAAGATATGGCGGTATTATCACTGATATTGGCTCACACCAATTTGATCAGTACCTGTTTTTTACCGGTACCAGCAAAGCAGATATAGTAGCTTCACAAACTGGTAATATGCATTTTCCTCAATATCCAAAATTTGAAGATTTTGGCGATGTGATGATGAATGGGAATGGCGGGATGGGTTACATCAGGGTGGATTGGTTTACCCCTGATGGATTAGGTTCCTGGGGAGACGGGCGGCTTACTATTTTAGGAACAGATGGCTTTATAGAAATACGTAAGAATATTGATATCGCATCGGGACATACTGGCGGTAACCACCTATACCTTGTTGATAAAAAAGAAACCCGATATATTGATTGCAACAATGAACCACTTCCTTTTGGTCAACAAATTGTAGATGATATAATTAACCGTACCGAAACGGCCATGCCGCAAGCGCATTGTTTTCTTGCTACAGAACTGGCACTTAAAGCGCAGAAATATGCCAAGGTTATCGCACAACAAAAAACTTAAAAGCACAGCACATACAATGAATTCGTATGAACTGGTTTAACTACAATTATAAAATTATTTTTTTCTTAACCACTCACTTTATTTCAAACTACATTTTTCTGAAAATGCTAATACTCCATTGGAAATTTTCCCGCCGAAAACTTAACAAATTATAATATCAGGGCAATTAATACCATCTTTATTTCATAAGTAGTCCGAAGGACTGCGTTGAAATATTAGATGGTATTATGCCGACAGAAAAACTATTGGACTATTTATAGTGTATAG
>JAYSTT010000538.1:0-2453 GCA_043719495.1 Ferruginibacter sp.
AGTGCTTTACGTTTAACTATTGCAAGATATTATACCCCTGTTGGCCGTAGCATTCAAAGGCCGTATGCTAATGGAGAAAAAGCTTATTACGAAGAAATCAGCAACCGGTACCACAATGGGCAAACACAAAATGCCGACTCTGCAAAAAACGATAAAAGCAAAATATTTAAAACCAAAGGGGGCAAAACGGTTTATGGTGGGGGGGGCATTACACCGGATATTTTTGTAGCATTGGATACTTCCGGATATACTATTAATACCGCTAAGATTTATGCAAACGGTATAATTGGAAATTTTGCTTATACTTTTTATTTAAAAAATATACAACAGCTTAAAAATTACAAAGTACCTGGTGACTTTGTTAAAAATTTTTCTTTTCCGGATGATAACTGGAAGCAGTTTGTAAATGATGCAGCAAAAGATACTATCAATTTAAATAGTGTTACCCTAAAAGAAAAAAATGAAATTGTAAACCGAATAAAATCATCAATTGCAAGGCAAATATGGCGCACAGAAGGAATGTTTGAAGTATTAAATGCAGATGATGAGGGGGTAAAAAAGGCATTGGAAATTTTACAGAAATAGCTAACCGGATTAACAGTTTAAAAAAATCTACCTTTGCTGCATAAAACAATACTACCCATGTGGCTCAATAATATTTTAGAAACTATAGGTAATACTCCGCTAATAAGGCTAAATAAAATTACCAAAGATTTACCCTGTACAGTACTGGCAAAAGTGGAATATTTTAATCCAGGCAACAGTATTAAAGACCGTATGGCTTTAAAAATGCTGGAAGTAGCTGAACAGGAAGGAAAAATAAAGCCCGGAGGCACTATTATAGAAGGCACCAGTGGCAATACCGGAATGGGTTTAGCGCTAGCTGCTTGTGTAAAAGGATACAAATGTATTTTTACTACCACCGACAAACAATCTAAAGAAAAGGCTGATATTTTAAAAGCTGTTGGTGCCGAAGTAATTGTTTGCCCAACAAATGTTGAGCCTGAAGACCCACGCAGTTATTACTCTGTTAGCAAGAGATTAGCTACGGAAGTGCCTAATAGCTGGTACGTAAACCAGTACGATAATCTGGCCAACCGCCAGGCTCATTACGAACAAACAGGCCCTGAAATTTGGGAGCAAACCGAAGGTAAAGTTACGCACCTTGTTGTAGCAACAGGAACAGGTGGTACTATTGTTGGTACCGGAAAATACCTGAAAGAAAAAAATCCAAAAATAAAAATATGGGCAATAGATAGCTATGGTTCTTTATTAAAAAAATATTTTGAAACCGGCGAGTTGGATCAAAAGGAAGTTTATCCCTACATAAGCGAAGGATTTGGTGAAGATTTTGTACCGGAGAATTACGATATGAGTGTAATTGATGAGTTTACAAAAGTTACTGATAAAGATGGGGCAATTATGGCCAGGCGTATTGCTAAAGAAGAAGGGTTGTTTTGTGGGTATAGTGCAGGCAGTTGCTTACAGGGTGTATTGCAATTAAAAGCTCAATTAAAAAAAGATGATGTGGTAGTGGTAATTTTTCATGATCATGGCAGCCGGTATGTAGGTAAAATATATAATGATCAGTGGATGATGGAAAGAGGATTTCTGGAAGTAAAAACTTTTAAAGATTTAATTAGCGGAAGAGGTACTAAAAAATTAGTTACTTTAAATAGTAACCAAACAGTTTTACATGCAATTGAATTAATGAAAAAATATGACATTGAAAATATTCCTGTAACAGACGATGGAATTAATGTTGGATCAATATCGGAAAGTGGTTTGTTTAATAAGATTTTAAATAATGCAGAAATAAAAAATGCTATTATTAGTTCTGTAATGGAAAAACCTTACCCGGAAGTGGCATTTGATACTCCAGTTGAGCGATTAAGTACATTTATCAATAAAGAAATTGGCGCAGTATTAAGTAAAGATGAGAGCAGCTTATATCACATTGTAACTAAATACGACATTATTCACAGTCTTTCTAAATAGAGTGGATAGTTATTCTACTAATCGTTAAAAGTACCGCCAATACAGTATTTTGTCGACATACTATTACTCATATTTGCATTCATTACAATACAAAATTGTAAACTTACTACTTCCAAAAGCGTAACAATACTTCATAAAATAATGGGCAATTACCATTGCTCCGGTAAAAACAGTAGATGTAAAAAAGGGCAATAATGCTCTTGTGCAACAATCAGTTACATTGCATCTTTGTGGCAGAAGTTGATTGATAGAAATTAAATATCAATCATTATCCAACATCCTTACAAAGCCAAAAGAAATCAATCCAATGTTTGTGAAAAACAAATCCAGTATCAGTCAACTTCTAATTTTTTAAATAACAAAAATTAATATAAAGTTCTAAATCCTAAAGAAAAACTAGAAAACCAATATCCAAAAACGCCTATGCCTTTAAAAGCGATGATGGCAAGAAAGAC
>JAYSTT010000539.1:0-2449 GCA_043719495.1 Ferruginibacter sp.
GATAAAATTTAGGGCTTTGTTCATAAGTGCTGATACACCTGTCGTAAACTGCAAGACGCAAAATATTGGGGGGTACATTATCAGGTATTGGAAAGCCAAATAATAACGGGTTTAAAACTTTATCTGTTTTTGTATCTCTTATTTCAAAATGCAAATGCGGCCCTTGTGACCCACCGGTATTACCACTAAAAGCTATAAACATCCCTTTTTTTACGAGGAACAGATTTGCCGGGATATCTATAAAAACCTTCCAGCTCTTTAATTTATACTGTTGTTCTTTTACATATTTTTCCAGCTCAGGAATAAAATTATTTAAATGAGCATACAACGTAGTAAAACCATTAGGATGGTTGATGTAAATAGCCCTGCCAAAACCATAGGGCTCCACTTTTACTTTGGCTATATACCCATCAGCAGCGGCCAATACCTGCAGGTTTTGTTTTTTATCAGTTTTACAATCCAATCCCATATGGTAATGATTGGGCCTTAGTTCACCAAAATTGGCTGCCAATGCTTTTGTGGCAGCAACCGGCCAGGCGAAATAATTTTTTGGATAATTTTTAGCAGGAAATAATTGTGATTTTGCGGACAGAAATTGTAAACAAAATAATAGTGATGCAACTGATTTATATAAATTCATATCTTTAAATAAGATGCAAATCTAAATTTTAATCAATAAAAAAAATATTTATCATGAGTGTTAATTCAAAACATATTGCCACCTTTTTATTAGGAGCCGCCGCAGCTTTAGCGGCATCAAAATACATGACTATGACAGCAGAGGAAAAAGAAAAACTGGCAGCAGATTTAAAAGATAAGGCCAATAAGTTTAAAACAGAAGCCGAAAATTTTGCAGATAAGGCCAAAGACTATTTTGAAGAATTAAAAACCAAAGGAGCCGAGGCACTTAAAGAAAATGTAGGGGATGTTGAAAAAATGATGAGTGACTTATTTGGAAAAAAAGACAATACAGCTTCTAAACCCTCATAGAATATTGGGCTTGTTAAAAAAAGTGTACTAATTACTGTACACTTTTTTTTATTTACGGCAATAACAATTACTTTTGCACACCTGACAGGGGTAATAAACTTATGCCAAAAGACAATTCCATTAAATCAGTATTAATTATCGGCAGCGGTCCAATCATTATTGGCCAGGCCTGCGAATTTGATTACAGCGGTACCCAGGCAGCCCGAAGTATAAGAGAAGAGGGTATTGAAGTAATCCTTATTAATAGTAACCCGGCTACTATTATGACTGACCCCATGATGGCCGATAAAGTGTATTTACTTCCTTTAACAGTTGAAAGTATTGAGCAGATTTTAGAGGAAAATAATATTGATGCAGTATTGCCAACCATGGGCGGGCAAACGGCTCTAAACCTTTGTAAGGAAGTGGATGACATGGGAATTTGGGAAAAAAATAATGTAAAACTGATTGGAGTAGACATAAAAGCAATTGACAAGGCAGAAGACAGAGAAAAATTCCGCCTTTGGATGATAGAAATGGGTATACCCGTTTGTGAGGCAAAAATTGCCAATTCTTTTTTAGAAGGTAAAGAATTTGCTCAGGATATTGGTTTTCCTTTAGTGCTTCGTCCATCTTTTACATTGGGGGGTACCGGCGGCGGCATTGTATTTAAAAAGGATGAATTAGACGAAGCTTTGAACAGGGCCTTAACTGCAAGCCCTATACATGAGGTGCTGGTAGAAAAAGCTGTGCTGGGCTGGAAAGAATTTGAGTTGGAATTATTGAGAGATTCAGCCGACAATGTGGTCATTATTTGTACGGTTGAAAACTTTGATCCCATGGGTGTGCACACCGGTGACTCTATAACTGTTGCACCAGCTATGACACTAAGTGATACTGCGTATCAACTAATGCGTAATACAGCTATAAGGATGATGAGGGCGTTGGGTAATTTTGCCGGCGGTTGTAATGTGCAGTTTGCCCTTAATCCGCAAACTGAAGAAATTATTGTTGTGGAAATAAATCCAAGGGTTAGCCGTTCATCGGCATTGGCAAGTAAAGCTACAGGTTACCCCATTGCAAAAATTGCAGCCAAATTAGCACTCGGGTATAATCTGGACGAATTAAAAAACCAGATTACACAATCTACTTCTGCTTATTTTGAACCTGCGCTGGATTATGTAATTGTAAAAATACCCCGTTGGAATTTTGATAAATTTAAAGGGGCCAATGATACATTAGGCTTTCAAATGAAATCAGTGGGAGAGGTAATGGGGATAGGAAGAAGCTTTGCCGAGGCCTTACAAAAAGCCTGTCAGAGTTTGGAAAATGATGCAATAGGCCTGGGGTATTACGGAAAAAGTTTAATGATTTCCGATGATCTGGTAGAGTATATAAAAATTCCAAAATGGGACAGGGTATTTCGTATTAAAGATGCATTAATGGCCGGTGCAAGCATAAAACGTATTTGCGAAAGCAC
>JAYSTT010000540.1:0-2445 GCA_043719495.1 Ferruginibacter sp.
CTAATTGTAATTGAACCCTTGTACGCCAGCGGAGAACACCGTTTGTCGGAGACAAGACGGTGGCGAAGATGGAAGCGGAATACCGACGGTGGCGAAGGCAAATTTTACATTGCGTCCAAACAACGGCGTGTGATAGGGGAAGTTGAGTTGTACATCAACAATGGTTAAATACCCCTGAATAAGGATGGAGGAGTAAGCTGTTGGTTGCAAACCAGACAGCGGCAAGGATTAAAGCGGCGAACAAAGCGATTATACCGTCAGTGGCGAAAATTTGTATAACTTGTTAAGATTTAAATAATTTTTACCCTCCAATATTATTGCAAGCTGTTGTTTGTCTGCATTAACTATCTTTAGAACGCCTATTTACATGAAAAGAATATTAGTTATCATATTGTTGTCTTTATCTTTTTATCGAAGCTCTTCCCAAATTGCAATTGTAAGTACCGGCAATGGTAGTATATTTTATTTAAATCAAAATGGTAGCTTATGTTCGTTTGTAAGTGCAGGATCATTTTGTAATATTATTGGTGGTGGCTATTATCTTAATTTTTATATTTGGGGTTCAGCACTTCGTGGTGATACTTTATATTATACTGACTGGATTGGTTCTTTATATAAAATGAAGTTGGGTGACATTTCTTCTTGTACCCAATTAACACAATTTAGGCCACCGAATGGAGCTTTTTCCCTGGTTACAGCTTTAACGATTGACAAAAACGGAGTTCTATACGCGACTTCCAGTGATTATGAAGTATTTTCTTACAACCCTTACACCCGCACTAAAATTTCCTATGGATATTCTACCCTGGCACGCTTTGGCGATTTGATGTTTTATAAAGATAAATTATTATTGGCGTCGCAAGATTATGGGGGAATTTATGAACTAAACCTAAAAGACCTTTCTGCAAGCACTGTTTTTATTTACAACGACACTTTAGTTTTTAGTGGCATAATATCATTACCGTTTAGTTGTAATACCAATAAATATTATGCATTTGGGTGGCCAAAAAATACAACTGAACCAGGTACAAGTATATATGAGCTGGATATGATTAACAAAAAAGTAGTAGGATTAGTTTGTAAGTTGCCCTTAAATGTTTTTAATGGGGCTTCTTCAGTTGAAGATGGCAATACCTATGGTTTTTCCATTGATACCGTTAATGTTAAACCGACTTGTGGTGATAACACCGTGGCAGATTTACAAATTGTTGCTAGTTCGGCAACTCCCGGGCCGTTTACCTACACATTAGATGGGAGCGTGAATAATACAACTGGTGTATTCAACTCAGTTGCAGAAGGTAGTCATAACATTCATATACAAAATCAAAGGGGCTGTGTAAAAGATTCTGTATTTACCGTGTTGCATGGGCTGGCGCCAGTGGTTAAATTAGATGTTAGCAAGCCAGCCAATTGCTCTTCATTTGGCGGAAGTATTCGTGTATCGGCATCCAGTGGTTTTAATCCACTACGGTATAGTATCAACAATGGGCCATATTCAAATACACCTGTTTTTAATAATTTAGCAACCGGAAGTTACACAGTAACCGTTGTTGATGCAGTAGGTTGCAGAAATGATACGATAGCAACTGTTCTTAAAGATTCATTACTTCCTTTTACACAAAAAATAGGTACGGTTTCTCCAACGTGTGCAAATATTAGCAGCGGAAGTATTACGGCAACAATTAGCGGAAGCCAGGGGCCATATAGCTATACTATTAATGGTATAAACTATAATAGTGGCATTACAGCAGGAGGTTTAACTTATGGCAATTACCAGGTAGTTTTATTAAATAACAATGGTTGTGTATTAGATACTATCAACACAAAACTTAACCTCACCATTACCCCGGGTTGTTATAATCTTTTTGTTCCTAATGCATTTACTCCTAATGAAGATAGATTAAATGATTTTTTAAAGCCTCATGCTGCATCCGGAGTAATTAATTATTCTTTTTCTGTTTATAATAGACTGGGGCAGCTGGTTTTTTATACTACCGATAAAACAAAGGGGTGGGATGGCCGTTTTAATGGTGTGATGCAACCGTCACAGGGTTATATTTGGGTAATTTCTTATTCACTTTTTGATAACCCTAATAAGAAAGAATTAAAAAAGGGTACTGCTGTTTTAATTAGATAGTGCACTTGTTTTACATTATTAATTAAGACAACCCTCCGCCTTCCTTCGCCTTGGTTCGTGGCTCACGAACCGTTCGCTAAAATCTTCGCTTTTACCCACCGTTGTGGATACCCCTTGGCCGCTGTCTTGTCTCCAACAAACGGCGTTCTCCACTGGCAAACTTTTTTTGTTTAAAATGCAACAGTATTACCACACCTGTTGTCATATAAAAAACTGCTCAATATGAAAAGTTATTCTCTACCTGTATTTTTGATTTTTGCTTTAATAACCGTGTGTACCGGTTGCAGAAAAAATAAAAATGAAAACAC
>JAYSTT010000055.1:0-1805 GCA_043719495.1 Ferruginibacter sp.
ATTCCATCTGACAAAAATCAATAAATATATACAGATGAAATCAATTATCCGGTTGAAGTTATCTTCCATGATGTTTCTCAATTTTTTTGTATGGGGAATTTGGTTTGTAACCATGGGAACTTTTTTAATGAAAGGCAATATTGGTGCCACCGGTGGGCAAACCGGTGCTGCTTACGGCACACAATGCCTTGGTGCAATCATCGCTCCCTTTATCATCGGGCTTATTGCCGATAAGTTTTTTGCTGCACAAAAAATTCTCGGAATACTTCACCTGGCAGGCGCCGCCATTTTATATTTTATTTCATCTCAAATCAGCTTCGCTTCATTCTATTCACTGCTGCTTATTTACATGATCATTTATATGCCTACACTGGCATTGGTAAATGCAATTACTTTAAAACAGGTAACCAATGCCGAAAAAGAATTTTCGGGCATACGCATGTGGGGCACCATTGGCTGGATTGTGGCCGGCCTCATCATTGGCGCCATGGCATGGGAAAAAGATCCGGCTTCATTAACCATTACTTTTAAAGTAGCTGCACTGGTATCTGCGGTGCTTGGCATCGGTAGTTTTTTTCTGCCCGATACGCCACCGCCAAAAGCAGGACAAAAAGTAACCGTAAACGAAGTGCTGGGTTTGGATGCAATAAAAATTTTAAAAGATGAAAATTATCTGATTTTTTTTCTGGCTTCTATTTTAATATGCATACCGCTGGCATTTTATTACGGCCAGGCAAATTTATTTTTAAACGAAGCAGGCATGGTTGGTGCCGCCGGTAAAATGACGCTTG
This sequence comes from Ferruginibacter sp., assembly GCA_043719495.1. Classification (GTDB taxonomy): domain Bacteria; phylum Bacteroidota; class Bacteroidia; order Chitinophagales; family Chitinophagaceae; genus Ferruginibacter. Next base: position 792 of record JAYSTT010000055.1, read on the forward strand.
GCCAGGTTGCAGAAACCGTGTTTTTATTTTTAATGCCTTTCTTTTTTGCAAGGTTTGGTGTAAAGCAGATGTTGTTAATTGGTATGATTGCCTGGGTACTGCGTTATCTTTTATTCGCCTACGGCGATATTGGCAACAGCAGTTGGATGTTATATTCTGGCATCATATTGCATGGCATCTGTTACGATTTCTTTTTTGTTACAGGCCATATATACACAGATAAAAAAGCGGGTGCACACATACGTTCATCGGCACAGGGATTAATTACACTGGCCACTTATGGCGTGGGCATGTATATTGGTTTTTACATGGCCGGCCTGCTTGTAGATAAATATGCACTTGCTGATGGAACCCACGACTGGCATACCATCTGGCTGATACCTTGCGCTTTTGCAGCAGCCATTGCATTGCTTTTTATGTTGCTTTTTAAAAACGACAAAAACACAGCAACCGAAGCATGAACAGGAGAAAATTGATACAATCAGTATTGGCAGGTTCTGCTGCTGCGGCATTGTCGCCTGTTGATTCGTTTGCAAAAAAATCAGCAAATTTTTTTCCACTTCTTAAAAATAATATTAACCATTCGGTTTGCCGGTGGACTTATGATTTTCTTTCGCTGGATGAACTTTGTGTAACAGCAAAAGAGATCGGATTAAAAGCTATTGACCTGGTGGCGCCAAAAGACTGGCAGGTTTTAAAAAACCATGGCTTGCACAGCAGCATGTGCAACGGTGCAGAAATTGGATTGACCAAGGGATGGAATGATACGCAGTATCACGGCACGCTGATAAAAAATTATACCGAACATATAAATCTTGTTTCAGCAGCAGGCTATCAAAACTTAATTTGCTTTAGCGGCAACTGCAATGGTATGGATGATGATACCGGCATGAACAATTGTACTGAAGGTTTAAAAAAGATCATCGGCCTTGCCGAAAAAAAAGGCGTTGTAATTCAAATGGAATTATTCAACAGCAAGGTTGATCATAAAGATTATATGTGCGATAAATCGGC